>NZ_JBANEW010000074.1:0-426 GCF_049890855.1 Lacrimispora sp. 38-1
TTACATCGAAAGATGTAACCGAATAAAAACTCGTTCAATTACCGTGACGTACGGTAAACGAACAAACCTAAGACCATAAGATACAACGCTATGTATCTTAGATGAGTAACCCGCACCCGCAGGTGAAAATCGTATTGGTTAAGCTAGAAAGAGCACAAGGTGGATGCCTTGGCACTAAGAGCCGATGAAAGACGTGATAAGCTGCGAAAAGCTTCGGGGAGGAGCAAATATCCTTTGATCCGGAGATATCTGAATGGGGAAACCCAGCTGAGCAAACCTCAGTTGTCGTATGGTGAATCCATAGCCATACGTCGGGAACCCGGGGAACTGAAACATCTAAGTACCCGGAGGAAAAGAAAGAAAACTCGATTTCCAGAGTAGCGGCGAGCGAAATGGAAAGAGCCTAAACCAGCATGCGTGCATGCT
>NZ_JBANEW010000075.1:0-724 GCF_049890855.1 Lacrimispora sp. 38-1
GGCCGCACTCACTGGCCATCTGGTGCTCTCAACCCTGCACACCAACGATGCCCCCAGTGCGATCACCCGGCTGCTGGAACTGGGCATTCCGCCCTATCTGATCCGTGCCACCGTGCTCGGGGTCATGGCCCAGCGCCTGGTGCGCACCCTGTGCCCACACTGCAAGGCCCCCGGGCCCGCTGACGAGCAGGCCTGGCAGCTACTGACCCGGCCCTGGAAAGCGCCGGTTCCGAAGCAGTTCCACCAACCGGTGGGCTGCCTGGAATGCCGGAACACAGGGTATCTCGGGCGCGCTGGGGTGTACGAGATTCTTCCGCTGTCTGAGCATCTGACCCGCCAGATCACCGACAGCTGTGAACTTGAGCAGCTACGCCGGGACGCCTACAAGGAAGGCATGAAATCGCTGCGCCTGAGCGGCGCCCAGAAAGTGGCGGCGGGCCAGACCACGGTGGAGGAGATTCTGCGGGTCACCCCGGAAAGTCAGCGCTGAGGCCAATGGCCGTCAGCGCCCCGGCTGCAGACCGCACTGCATCAGCAGCGCTTGCCAGGCCCGGGTGTGCGCGGTGACCGCCCGGTCGAGCGCTCCCCAGACACTGCCCGGCGCGTCGGTCGCCAGGTAGACCTGGGACCAGCTCGCAAACGCCGCCGGCATCACATCCACCTGTTGCTCGGCCAGCCGGGCCAGTGGCGCGATGAGTTGGTCCTGCGCCCGGGCCACCGAGGC
>NZ_JBANEW010000076.1:0-2067 GCF_049890855.1 Lacrimispora sp. 38-1
AGGTAGAGCACTGAATTTCCTAGGGGGCGTCAAAGCTTACCAAAGAATATCAAACTCCGAATGCCGGTCAGATGATGTACGGGAGTCAGACTGCACGAGATAAGTTGGGCAGTCAAAAGGGAAAGAGCCCAGACCACCAGCTAAGGTCCCAAAGTGCGTGTTAAGTGGAAAAGGATGTGAGATTTCAGAGACAACTAGGATGTTGGCTTAGAAGCAGCCACACATTCAAAGAGTGCGTAATAGCTCACTAGTCGAGAGGTCTTGCGCCGAAAATGTCCGGGGCTAAAACACGACACCGAAGCTGTGGAATGTATATTAATATACATTGGTAGAGGAGCATTCTTAATGCGCAGAAGCATTACCGTAAGGAGGTGTGGAGCGTTAAGAAGAGAGAATGCCGGAATGAGTAGCGAGATGGAGGTGAGAATCCTCCAGGCCGAATATCTAAGGTTTCCAGAGTAAAGCTGATCTGCTCTGGGTAAGTCGGGACCTAAGGCGAGGTCGAAAGACGTAGTCGATGGACAACAGGTTGAAATTCCTGTACCGCATATTATCAGAACTGTGGGGACACAGAACCGAGAGAGAACCCGGGAATGAAAAGACCGGGGCAAGCATTTTACTGGCTGAGTTGGCAAATCCGCTCAGCAACAGGAAGGTGTGACGCGTACCGAACAAAAGTAGGGAAGTCTCTGTAGGGGCTGTCAAGAAAAGCCGCTATTGTGTAATATGTGCCCGTACCGTAAACCGACACAGGTGGATGAGGAGAGAATCCTAAGGCCGGCGGGAGAAGCATTGTTAAGGAACTCGGCAAAATGACCCCGTAACTTCGGGATAAGGGGTGCCTGAGAAATCAGGCCGCAGAGAATAGGCTCAAGCAACTGTTTAGCAAAAACACAGGTCTATGCAAAACCGAAAGGTGAGGTATATGGGCTGACGCCTGCCCGGTGCTGGAAGGTTACGAGGAGGGGTTAGCGGCAACGCGAAGCTCTGAATTTAAGCCCCAGTAAACGGCGGCCGTAACTATAACGGTCCTAAGGTAGCGAAATTCCTTGTCGGGTAAGTTCCGACCCGCACGAAAGGCGTAATGATTTGAGCGCTGTCTCGACAATGCACCCGGTGAAATTGAAATACCAGTGAAGATGCTGGTTACCTGCGCCAGGACGGAAAGACCCCATGGAGCTTTACTCCAGCTTGATACTGGGATTCGGTGCTGCATGTACAGGATAGGTGGGAGGCAATGAAATAGGGACGCCAGTCTCTATGGAGCCGATGTTGGGATACCACCCTTGCGGTATTGGATTTCTAACCTGCAGCCATAACCTGGCTGGGGGACAATGTCAGGCGGGGAGTTTGACTGGGGCGGTCGCCTCCGAAAGAGTATCGGAGGCGCTCAAAGGTTCCCTCAGAATGGTCGGAAACCATTCGAAGAGTGCAAAGGCATAAGGGAGCTTGACTGCGACACCGACGGGTGGAGCAGGTAGGAAACTAGGACTTAGTGATCCGGTGGTATAAAGTGGGATTGCCATCGCTCAACGGATAAAAGCTACCCTGGGGATAACAGGCTTATCACTCCCAAGAGTTCACATCGACGGAGTGGTTTGGCACCTCGATGTCGGCTCATCGCATCCTGGGGCTGTAGTAGGTCCCAAGGGTTGGGCTGTTCGCCCATTAAAGCGGTACGCGAGCTGGGTTCAGAACGTCGTGAGACAGTTCGGTCCCTATCCGGCGTGGGCGTAGGATATTTGAGAGGAGCTGTCCTTAGTACGAGAGGACCGGGATGGACTGACCTCTGGTGTATCTGTTGGTGATCAACACCATGGCAGAGTAGCCAAGTCGGGAAGGGATAAACGCTGAAGGCATCTAAGCGTGAAGCCCCCCTCAAGATGAGATATCCCATCGCAAGAGTAAGACCCCTTGAAGACGACGAGGTAGATAGGGCAGAGGTGGAAGCATGGTAACATGTGCAGCTGACTGTCACTAATAGGTCGAGGGCTTAACCAGGTTGGTTTAGGTAAGAGGAAAGAACGGATGAAGATATATAACAATGTGTGGTTTTGAGGGTATATG
>NZ_JBANEW010000077.1:0-13405 GCF_049890855.1 Lacrimispora sp. 38-1
AGTGTTTGCAAGGATTTCCGGTTTTCGGGAATTCTTTTTTTTATAAGTAATCTTAAATATCTAATTAACAAATCTACAATATGATAATTAAAAATCCACAAATTGTGTAAGGTTTGTTTTTTGCTGATCTCTGTGTGATAAATAATTTAGTAAATACGTGAACTATTATTCATTTACTCAATATTATATATTAAAAGTAATTTAGCTAAAAATGAATAAGGAGTAATTATTAGATGGAATTAGATGCATTCGCCGCTGATTTTCCAGAATTATATGAAATGTTAGATGAAACAGTTAGATCCACTATTGTGGCTAACAATATGAACGGAGAAGAGTCCCTCAGGGATTGGGATAATATGATTGATAATTTTGTTAGTAATTTCGATTATGACGATTATTATGGACAGGAGATCGGAGAGACTTCATCTCAACAGATACCGTTTGGGGGTTGGGATGGCAGAGATAGGGACAGAGGCAGAGACAGAGACAGAGATTGGAACAGACGCCGGCGCTGGCGCTTTCGTGATTTTAATTTAAGAGACATTATCAGACTTTTGTTTTTAAGACAATTGTTTGACCGGAACCGTTACTAAACTCCGCCCTTAATGCTGCTCATTACTTTAGTGATGCAGCGTTATAGTATAAAGGATTATCAGCATAGCAAAAAAGGGTAGTTATTGTGCTTACCCTTTTTTTGTTAAGGCAAAGCTGCAGGTTCGAGTCTTGTATTGCGTTTTTTTACTTGTCGAAAGGTTTTGATCATATGAAGGCTGATTTTTTATTTCATGTATATAATATGGACTAAATAAGGAAATAAGGTGTACATAAATTTCAGAATGTGATAAAATGCGGATGGATGTATAAAAGTTAGAAGACAGAATATTCTACAGCAATAGTGGAAGTCTAAAGAGGAGCTAAGAGGATTGTCTGACGGAAGATAAGGAGGGTGTATGTTGAATCGTGTGATTACCATAAGCAGAGAGTTTGGAAGCGGCGGAAGAGAACTGGGTATGAGGCTGTCAGAGAAACTTGAGATTCCGTTTTACGACAAAGAATTAATTTCTTTAACTGCACAGGAGACTAATTTATCTGAAACAGAGTTTCTCAGTTATTATGAAAGTATTCCCGTAACAGAGCAATCATTGGAACCAACCATATATACTTCATTTTCTCCCCTGTATGAAGTCCCCATATCTGACCAGGTATTTCTTGCTCAGTCCAGAGTAATTAAAAGTCTGGCTGAACAGGGGCCCTGTATTATTGTTGGCAGGTGTGCGGACCGCGTTCTTGAAGACAGCATCAATCTGTTTGTATATGCAGGCATTGAGCATCGGATAGAACGAATTATTTCTTTAAATAAAGATCTGGACCCGGAATTAATAGAAAATAAGATACGGGAGACGGATCGGAAGCGAAAAGATTATTACCAGTATTACACAGGTTGTGAATGGGGAAAAGCTCAGAATTACCACCTTTGCCTGGACAGCGGCCTTGCAGGTATAGAAGCCTGTTATCAGGCTGTTCTGAGTTATTTATTGAATTGTAACTGATTATAGTTTTAAAGGAGCAGAATTGTGAGTATAAAGATTCGTAATAAAAATAGATACTTTTTAACAGCGTTAATGGCAATTATGATTGCAGTATTGGCAGGGACAACCTGTTATGCCAAGGAGGAAGCGGGACCTGGAGCGGATATTAAGGCAGGTAATGCAGCTTCTGTAAACGGTGTTTCCATATACGTCAGCAAGCGGACCCAAACTTTGTCTCTAAAACAGAATGGAGTTTTAATCGGAGAGTATCCCGTTTCCATAGGTGCATCATCATCGGATGGAAACAAAAAGGTGGAAGGTGATATGAGGACTCCAAGCGGTCAGTTTTACGTCTGTACCAGAAATGATAAAAGTGTGGCTTATCTGGCACTTGGACTTTCTTATCCAGGTGTAGAAGACGCTAAGCGGGGGTTTGAAGAAGGAATCATTACACAGGAACAACGAGACCAGATTATCAATGCGAATTTAACTGGACAGCAGCCACCATGGGAAACTGCTCTTGGCGGAGCCATTGAGATCCATGGATGCAGGGTTCCGGATGGAACGACACATGGATGTGTAGCGGTTGATAATACGGTGATGGACGTGCTGTGGAGCTACTGCAATCTGGGAGTTCCGGTCACAATAGGTCCATAAATGAAGTCCTCAAACTCGGTATATGCCGTTTTTGGGGACTTTTTTAATGCCTGTCCTTGTAATATAAGAACCTTTGTACTATAATAACTAAGATTATACTTCATTAGAAAAAGACAGAGGTGGGAATGCCCATGCAGTTTGCTAGAAGAATGAACCATTTTGGAGAGGGAATCTTTTCCAGGCTTCTGGAAATGAAACGCCAGAAAGAGGAGAAGGGAGAACCGGTAATTGATTTAAGCGTGGGAGCACCAAACATTCCGCCGGCAAAACATATTACAGATGCTCTTTGTGAAGCGGCGGCTGATCCGGATAATTATATTTACGCCATCAATGATCAGAAAGAGTTAACAGAGGCTGTCGCTGTATGGTATCAAAGACGATATGGAGTGAAGCTTGATCCGTCATCGGAAATCTGCTCACTTCTTGGTTCACAGGAGGGACTGGCGCATATAGCGTTGTCTATCGTTGACGAAGGAGACGTTGTTCTTGTCCCGGATCCATGTTATCCGGTGTTTGCAGATGGTCCATTACTGGCTGGGGCCAGTCTTTTTTTCATGCCCCAGAGAAAAGAAAAGGATTATCTCATTGATTTTTCAGAGATACCAGAGGATATAGCTGTAAAAGCAAAGTTTATGATAGTTTCTTATCCCAATAATCCTACCACAGTCATGGCACCTGATAGTTTTTATGAAAAATTAATTGAATTTGCAAAAAAATATAATATAATTGTTTTACATGATAATGCTTATAGTGAACTGGTTTTTGACCAGCGACAGTGCAAAAGTTTTTTGAGTTTTCCAGGTGCGAAAGAGGTTGGAGTGGAATTTAATTCTCTTTCCAAAACTTATGGATTAGCAGGTGCAAGAATCGGCTTCTGCCTGGGAAACCAGGAAGTAGTGGGAAAAATAAAAACCCTGAAATCCAATATGGACTACGGCATGTTTATCCCCGTTCAGATAGCGGCGATTGCAGCAATTACAGGAGATCAGACCTGTGTTGGGACAACCAGAGAGGCTTATGAGAAACGAAGAGATGCTTTGTGCGAACATATGACCCGGATCGGGTGGAGGATGGAAAAACCCCAGGCAACCATGTTTGTATGGGCGGAGATTCCGGAGAATTTCCAGGATTCAGAGACATTTTCCAGAAAACTTCTTGAAAAGTCAGGAGTACTGGTAACACCTGGCAGCGCTTTTGGCCCTTCGGGAGAGGGATACGTAAGGCTTGCGCTGGTGCAGGATGTGGCAGTCCTGATTCAGGCAGCTGATCAGGTGGATAAAAGCGGGATTCTGAGGTTTAACATATGAAAAAAAGATTGATCTGGACAGTGGCAGCCGCCTTGTATATTTTATTTATTTACTCTAATTCGCTTAAAACGGCAGATCTATCATCAGCTGACAGCGGGCATGTTCTGGAGGCTTTAAAAAACATGTTTCTTTCCGCCGGAATTGAGAGCCGCTGGCTGACAGACCATCTAATCCGGAAGGCAGGACATTTCTCGGAATATACCCTGTTAGGAATGATTTTGTATCAATGTGTGAAGTCATACGAATTTGGCATGGAGAGGCGCTTGTTTATTCATGGAGCGGCAGGTTTTTTAATTCCTTTTATTGATGAGACGATTCAGCTGTTTGTGGCAGGCAGATCAGGGCAGATCTCTGATGTGTGGCTGGATTGTTCAGGAGTGGCAGCCGGAACTGTGATTGCAGCACTCCTGTTTTTTGTATACGCAAAAGAATGGAGTAAAGTATGAAAAATTATCGGATTGTAGTTGAATATGACGGAAGCCGCTATGATGGATGGCAGAAGCAGGGAAATACAGATCAGACAATACAGGGGAAGATAGAACAGGTATTAGAGAGAATGTCAGAAAAAAGCATCGAAGTGCATGGATCAGGAAGAACAGATGCAGGGGTCCATGCTCTTAATCAGGTGGCTAATTTTCACATTGACTCAGACAGGAAAGATCAGGAGATAAAAGAATATTTAAATCACTATCTCCCTGAAGATATCAGAGTAAAGACACTGGAAGAAGTGCCGGAACGATTCCACAGCCGTTTGAATGCGGAGGAAAAGACGTATCTTTACCGCATTGAGATGGGGGAGAAGAAACAGGTATTTGACCGTAAATATATTTATGGGCTTCATAAGAAACTGGATATTAAGTCAATGGAACGGGCAGCGGCTTTTCTTTGCGGGGAACATGATTTTAAGAGCTTCTGTTCTAACCGGAAGATGAAAAAATCAACAGTAAGAAATTTAAAGAAAATAGAATTTGAGAAAGAGGACAGCAGGCTTTTCGTCCGTTTTACCGGGGATGGATTTCTCTATAACATGGTAAGAATTCTCATGGGTACATTAATTGAAGTCGGACTGAAAGAACGCAGTCCGGAGGAAATAACTGGCATACTGAACGCGCTGGACCGGAAAACGGCAGGTTATACAGTACCGCCGGAAGGTCTTTTTTTGGAAAATGTCAGATATAAACTATAAAATCAATGAAATCAGGAAAGGAGAATTATGACTGATTTTTTGGTTCGTATATTTGTGAAGGATTATAAAAATACGGAGGATACACATGTTCGGACCCGTTATGGGCTCATGGCAAGTGTTGTTGGAATCTGCTGTAATGTCATTTTGTTTACCGCAAAGCTTTTAATGGGTCTGCTGATTAACAGTATTTCTGTTATGGCAGATGCCTTCAATAACCTGTCTGATGCAGCGTCTTCCATTATAGGGTTTATTGGAGTGAAAATGGCTGGCAAGCCGGCAGATGAGGAGCACCCCTTCGGACATGGAAGAGTGGAATACATTGCAGCGTTTATTGTTGCATTTCTTGTTATTCAGGTAGGATTTTCTTTGTTTAAAACTTCTGTGGATAAGATTCTGCATCCGGAGGAGATGTCCTTTCATGCCATATCTGTCTTCATCCTTTTTTTATCTGTATTGGTGAAATTGTGGATGGCACTTTTTAACCGGACGCTTGGAAAACGGATACAGTCATCAGTTATGAAGGCGACTGCAGCGGATTCTATGGGAGATGTAATTACTACCTCCTCTACAATCTTATCTGTTGTCATTTATGGAATCTGGGGATTAAATATTGATGGAATAGTAGGCGTGGTAGTTTCTGTGATCGTCATGTGGGCCGGTATCCGGATTGCCAAGGATACCCTTACTCCGTTAATCGGGGAACCTATCGATCCAAAGCTGTATCATGAGATCACTGAATTTGTGGAGGCTTATGAGGGAATTGTGGGCAGTCACGACCTGATCGTTCATAATTATGGACCAACCAGAAGTATGGCTTCCATTCATGCGGAGGTTCCAAATGATGTGAATGTGGAAGTATCCCATGAGATCATTGACCGGATCGAACGGGAAGCATTGAAAAAGTTCGGCATATTCCTGGTTATTCATATGGATCCGGTGGAAACCAGGGATTCTAAAGTAATGGAATTTGGAAGTATGGTGAAAAATGTGATTCAGCAGACAGATGAAAGAGTCACGTTTCATGATTTTAGAATGATAGAAGGAAAGGATCAGATCAATCTGATCTTTGATCTGGTGGTTCCCAGGGAATATGACCGTAAAAAAAGGGAATGGCTAAAGGAAGAGATTACAAAAAAGGTAACTGAGATAGATGGACGCTGCTGTCTGGTCATAACTGCGGAAAGCGGTTTTGGTGTGGAAAAATAAGGTAATAAAATATTTCCATTTTATGCAATAAGATGACAGAAATCAGCATTAACCTAGTAGAAAGGAAATCGGATCCATGCTGTTTATGGGATTGATGAGCTTTGGCGGAGTTGAAGATTACAGCCGGTTAAGCGACGAAGCACTTTTGAAAAAAGTGGCAGAGGGCGATCAGGAGGCTTTTCAACAATTATATCAGAATACAGACCGCACAATGTACAGTTTTATTCTGTCCATTATAAAGCACCCCCAGGATGCGGAGGAAATCTTGCAGGAAGTTTTTTTGAAAATCTGGACTTCTGCAAAGAGTTACAAATCCCAGGGGAAACCTTTGGCGTGGATGTTTACCATAGCACGGAATTTATGCTATATGAAATTCCGTGAGCAGAAGCATGACTCGGACATTACGTTAGAAGACTTATCGGGAACGGAAACCGGAGAGGTTTGTTCAGAGATAGAGATGGCAGCAGATAAGATGGTTTTGCTCGCTGCCTTGTCAATTTTAAAGGAAGAGGAGAGAGAGGTGGTTCTCCTTCATACTTCCGCAGGAATGAAGCACAGGGAAATAGCGGCCAGCTTAAAGATACCACTGGCGACGGCTCTGTCCAGATATAACCGGGCTATGAAAAAACTGGAAAATTATTTAAGAGAGGAGTAGGCTTTGATATGGCTGGAGATAAACACAGACAACTGAATAGACAACAGATCGAAGCCTGCTTAAAATCTGCTACTGATGATTTAATCCCCAATGTACTGGACCGGATTGATTTGAATACTCCCCAGATTATGGAGAGCAGAGATTCAAGACCTTCATTCTTTAAAAGGCAGCGGGTGATTGCCGGGCTGATTGCAGCCTGCTTTTGCATGATTATGCTTGCGGGGGGAACTTACAGCTTTCAGAACAGCAGAGTGGATTCCGTCATTGGAATTGATGTAAATCCCAGTGTAGAGCTCTCTGTAAACAAGAAAAACCGGGTATTGAAAGCGGAAGCGGTCAATCAGGATGGGAAGACGATACTGCAGGATATGGATTTGGAAGGTGTGGATCTGAATGTGGCTGTCAATGCACTGATTGGATCCATGGTGACCCATGGCTTTCTTGATGATCTGGATAATGCGATTCTGGTTACCGTGTCCAATGACAGTATTAAAAAGGCGTCCAGCTTAAGATCTGCAGTGGTCAGTGATATCAGGACGACTCTGGAGGAGAAACGATTAAAAGCTGTGGTGTATGACCAGCAGGTCATAGAGGAAGACGATGTAAAGCAGCTTGCCCGCCAGTACGATATATCTTATGGAAAAGCTTACTTCTTAAAAGAACTGATTGCTCAGAATTCTTCTCTTTCCATGGATGATATGGAAGAACTGGCACCTCTTACCATGGAAGAAATTGCAAAGGTCATTGCAGATAGGTCCTATGCAGTAGGGACCAAAACAAAGGTTTCGGAAGAAACCACGGAGGATTCCCAAACCAGCATTCAGACCACTGAGGAGACCACAACAAGGAAAGAGACAGAATCTGTCACAGAAACCGCTCCGGAATCAACAATGGCTGAAACCCAGAGTCAGGTTCATACAGATGCACCAGGTACCCAGCCTCCGTCCTCAAGTGCGGAAACAACTACAGCAGCAACATCATCTGAGGATGTGGTTTCTACAGATAAAATAAAGATCGATTACGTGGACTATGAGAACGGCCTTGTCATGGTTCACTTTAAAACAAAGGTCAAATGGAAAAATCCTACAGTTTCGGTAAAAGATGGAGATGGAAACACGTTCTCTTCAAAGATCGGAGATACGGATTCTGATTATTGTGAGATTAACGTAACCGGATTGGATGGGGGGATGGAATATACCTTCGTAATTGGAGGAATATCACCTAAATCCGGAAAACAGACGACTGTAAAGGGAGTTTTTGAAACACCTGTAATAGGAGACGGCGAGGCTGACGATACAGAGTCAGAGGAAACAACGGAGCCGGAAGAGACAAAACCGACAGAGACGACAAGTCAGAAAGCTCCGGAAACAGAGACAACTACAGCAGAACAAAAGCCTGTGGAATCAGTAATTCAGGAAGGGCAGTCAGCACAATAAGGCCCTTCCTGAGCCTTAAGAATATTTGGAAATAAAATGTAAAATAATGCTTGACCAAAGCAAAAAGCTATAGTATAATACATTCGTTGCACTGATGGGCTATCGCCAAATGGTAAGGCAACGGACTCTGACTCCGTCATTTCAAGGTTCGAATCCTTGTAGCCCAGTGATGAAAAAAACCAGAATGATACTCTGATCCGTGGACGCATGAGAAGTAGTGTTCGTGGATCAGAGTATTCTTTTATTTTAATCAATAATATTTTGGATTGAGAAATTTGAAAAAAATTTAAAAAAAACTTGACTATTTAAAAGATGTCCTGTATAATTCCTTTTGTTGTGTTGATGGGCTATCGCCAAATGGTAAGGCAACGGACTCTGACTCCGTCATTTTCAAGGTTCGAATCCTTGTAGCCCAGCTTCTGAGCGGGACCTGATATGGTCCCGTTTTTTTGTGTTAAATCTATGTTAAAAGATATTCCTTTCATCATTTTTAAGGGAAATGGGGTGTCGCCAGTTACTCTTTTATCTGGACAAGAGCTAAAAAATGCTTTATAATGTTATATAATTTTGAGGAGAAAATTTAGATGTATACATTCGGCAGCAGAGTTCGATATAGTGAGACAGATGAATATGGTAAACTGACATTGACCGGTATCATGAATTATCTGCAGGATTGTTCAACTTTTCAATCGGAGGATAATGGGCTGGGAGTGGCATATTTTATCGAAAGGCACAAAGCATGGTGGTTATCATCCTGGCAGATTGTTGTGGATCGTTATCCGACTCTGGGAGAAGAAATCGTAATCAGCACCTGGCCCTATGATTTTAAAGGATTTTACGGATACCGTAATTTTACAGTATGCGATCATGAGGGCAATTATCTGGTAAGAGCCAACTCCGTATGGTTTTTGTTCGATACGGATAAAGGCAGGCCTGCAAAAATTGAGGCAGATGATATCCGGGGGTATGGAACCACATGGGAGAAACCACTTAATATGGAGTATGCACCCCGCAGAATTACAGTTCCTGATGAATATGAAACTTCAGTTCCGGTTACAGTGGGCAAGCATCACATTGATACAAACCACCATGTGAATAATTCCAAGTATGTGGAGATTGCCAGGGAAGTACTTCCTGATGGAATGGAAGTGTCGGAACTGAGAGTGGAATATAAAAAAGCAGCAGTCTTCGGAGATGCAGTCTATCCCAGAATCAGTAAGACAGAGGAAGGATATGTTGTTTCTCTGTGTGATGAACAGGGGGCAGCTTACGCAGTCATTTGGCTGCGTGGAACAACAGAGAGGATATAAGATGATTGAATTAGGTAAGATGCAGACCCTCACAGTCCAGAGGGTGAAGGAGTTCGGCGTGTATTTAGGAGAAGATGCCGGCAGTGAAGTATCTGTACTGCTTCCTAAAAAACAGGTTCCTGAAGGTACGGTGCAGGGAGATGAGATTACGGTCTTTATCTATAAGGATTCAGAAGACCGGCTGATTGCGACGACTGCGGTCCCCAAGCTTTTAGTTGGTGAGACCGAAGTTCTGAAAGTGAAGGAAGTGGGCAAAATCGGCGCATTTCTGGATATGGGACTGGAGAAGGATCTGCTTCTGCCATATAAAGAGCAGACATATAAGGTACGGACCGGTGAGAACGTTCTTGTTACTTTATACATTGATAAGAGTAAGCGCCTTGCTGCAACGATGCGGGTATATGCCCATATGAGCAACCAGTCTCCTTATAAAAAGGATGATCAGGTGACCGGAATTATCTATGAGTTCAGTGATACGCTGGGAGCATTTGTTGCAGTAGATAAAAAATATTACGGACTGATACCGAAAAAGGAGCTTTTTGAGAAATACAGAGAAGGCGACGAGATAACAGCAAGGGTTACAAAGGTAAGGGAAGACGGAAAGCTGGACTTAAGCCCCAGACAGAAGGCATATATTCAGATGGATGCAGATTCGTTAAAGGTTCTTGGGATAATAGAAGACCAGTTTTCAGGAAGTCTGCCATTTACTGATAAGGCTGATCCGGACATAATAAAGAGGGAGTTTTCCATGAGCAAGAATGCATTTAAACGTGCAGTGGGACACCTTCTTAAAGAAGGAAAAGTCAGGATAACTGAAAACAAAATTGAAGTAATTAATTAGCGGGTAAGCGGATAACAGGAGGATTATTTTGGACTCGATAGACTATTATAATAAGTATGCGGCAAAGGAATTTGAAGAAACAGTAAATCAGGATATGTCAGAAATCATGAGAGAATTTTTAAATTATCTGGAAGAAGGCGATACGATTCTGGATCTGGGCTGCGGATCAGGAAGAGACAGCCTCACTCTATATGAGCTGGGATATGATGTGACACCCCTTGATGCATCTGCAGAGATGTGTAAGCTTGCGGAAATTCACACTGGCCTTGATGTACTCCAGATGACATTTGAGCAGATGGATTTTGACGATGTATTTGATGGAATCTGGGCGTGTGCATCGCTGCTTCATACTCCGAAAAAGGAACTTTCAGGCATTCTTACAAAGATAGCAAGGGCCTTAAATGATAAGGGTATTCTATATATGTCTTTTAAGCTGGGAGACTTTGAGGGATTCAGGGGAGAACGGTATTTCAGTGATTTTACCGCAGACTCCATTTCCCAGCTGTTAAGAGAAAACGGCAGATTTGAGATTCAGAAGCTGTGGGAAACTGATGATATTCGTTCTGGTCATTCTGACGTCAGGTGGCTGAACGTTCTTGCGAAAAAGAAATAAATAATTTAAAAATATTACAAGGCGATGTCGAAAATATTGACATCGCCTTGTAATATATAACCAAATAAGAGGCAAAATAGTCACAGGCTATCGAATATAGACAGAAATGTACGAGCCTGTCTCTTGATATTTTGACGTTTCAATCAGTTTTTTCAATCGTTATACAAATTAGCCAAATAGCCGAAATGGATTTTGGTAAATAAGAATATGGTAAAAAAAAAACAATTCATGTATGATTGTTTCAGAAACATGGAGCTGCAGCTGTGGGGGCTTGTGGTTCTGAACAGAGAATATACATTTTATTTTTAGGAGGATTAGTAAATGGCTAGTTTATCACTGAAAAACATCGTCAAGAAATATCCGAATGGATTTGAAGCAGTAAAGGATTTCAATCTGGAAATTGCAGACAAAGAATTTGTTATTTTTGTAGGACCATCCGGATGCGGTAAGTCTACAACTCTTCGTATGATTGCTGGTCTGGAAGATATTTCCTCCGGTGAACTTTACATCGATGGAAAGTTAATGAATGATGTAGAGCCTAAGGACAGAGATATTGCGATGGTATTCCAGAACTACGCTTTGTATCCGCATATGACTGTATACGATAACATGGCGTTTGGTCTGAAACTGAGAAAGACTCCAAAGGATGAGATTGATAAGCTGGTTCATGAAGCTGCAAGAATCCTTGATCTGGAACATTTATTAGATCGTAAACCAAAGGCATTATCCGGCGGACAGAGACAGCGTGTAGCTATGGGACGTGCCATTGTACGTAATCCAAAAGTATTCTTAATGGATGAGCCGTTATCCAACCTTGATGCAAAGCTGAGAGGACAGATGCGTATTGAGATCTCTAAATTACATCAGAGACTTCAGGCTACAATTATTTATGTAACACATGATCAGACAGAGGCTATGACCCTTGGTACCAGAATCGTAGTTATGAAAGATGGTGTTATTCAGCAGGTTGATTCTCCTCAGAACTTATATGATAAGCCAGGCAACAAGTTCGTAGCCGGATTCATCGGAGCACCTCAGATGAACTTAATCGAAGCTACTGTTGCTAAAAAAGGAAGCGATGTTACTTTAACATTTGGCGGTAATACCATTGCACTTCCAGCTGAGAAAGCAAAGAAACTGGAAGATGCAGGATATGTTGGAAAGACTGTTGTTTTAGGTATTCGTCCTGAAGACCTTCATGATGAGGAAGCTTTCCTTGAGTCTTCTCCTGCAAGTGTAATTGATGCAACAATCAGAGTTTACGAATTGCTGGGTGCAGAAGTATACTTATACTTTGATGTAGAAGAAGTAAACTTTACAGCAAGAGTAAATCCTCGTACAACTGCAAGACCTGGCGATACAATCAAGCTTGCTCTTGATTTATCAAAAGTTCATGTATTTGACAAGGATACAGAATTAGTTGTATTGAACTAATTAATGAAATTTTAAGCAGGCGGGTATGATACTCGCTTGCTTTTTTTTTCTTTTTGCATTAATATAGAATAAGGTAAATTTACGAAAAAGGAGAATATGCCATGATTTCGAATCAAATACTTCAAACAACCATTGAAGGATTAAAAGGAATAACAAGAATAGATCTGTGTATTTGCGATACAGAAGGAAAGGTTTTGGCAACCACATTTCCTGATGCGGAAGATTACGAAAGTTCGATCCTGGCGTTCGTGGATTCTCCAGCAGACAGCCAGGTAATCCAGGGATATCAGTTTTTTAAAGTCTTCGACGAACATCAGTTAGAATACATCCTCCTTGCAAAAGGCGGAAGCGATGATGTATATATGGTAGGCAAATTAGCATCTTTCCAGATTCAGAGTCTTTTGGTTGCTTATAAAGAGAGATTTGACAAGGATAACTTTATCAAGAATCTTCTATTAGATAACCTGCTTCTGGTAGATATCTATAACCGGGCGAAAAAACTTCACATTGAGACCAATATCAGACGGGTTGTATTCATTATTGAAACGCAGCACGAAAAAGATGTGAATGCGCTGGAGACTGTACGCAATTTATTTGCAGCAAAAACAAAGGATTTTGTGACTGCTGTTGACGAGAAGAATATTATTCTTGTTAAAGAGGTAAAAGAAGGCGAGAACTACGAAGATCTGGAAAAGACCGCCAATACAGTTCTGGATATGCTGAATACAGAGGCCATGACTCAGGTTCACGTAGCATTCGGTACCATTGTAAGTGAGATTAAGGAAGTATCCAGATCTTATAAGGAAGCCAAGATGGCTATGGATGTAGGTAAGATCTTCTATAGTAATAAGAATGTGGTAGCTTACAGCAAGCTTGGAATCGGACGACTGATTTATCAGCTTCCGCTGCCATTATGCCGCATGTTTATTAAAGAGATCTTTGACGGCAAATCACCGGATGATTTTGATGAAGAGACACTGACCACCATCAACAAATTTTTCGAGAACAGCTTAAACGTATCCGAGACTTCCAGACAGCTTTATATTCACAGGAATACTCTGGTATACCGTTTAGACAAACTGCAGAAGAGTACAGGTCTTGACCTTCGGGTATTTGAGGATGCGATCACATTTAAGATCGCCCTGATGGTAGTTAAATACATGAAGTATATGGAGAACCAGGACTATTAACGCTGGCAATGAGCAGTGCGAAAAGAGGCAGTAATACAGAT
>NZ_JBANEW010000078.1:0-206076 GCF_049890855.1 Lacrimispora sp. 38-1
CAGGTGCACCTTACGGTGCTCCTGGCGATTCACAGCAGACGGCAATGCCGACTGCATAAGGATTTTTAGACGAAGTGATGGTTTTTTTCAGGTGGCTGTAAATTGGACAAGAGACACCTGCTAGGTGGCTGTAACTGCTATGATAGCAACTAAATTCAAGGCTTTTTAAGGTGTCTGTGTAGGTACACCTCATAAAATATCACCAGATACAAATTATAAATTGGAAACTTTATTGCTATTTTCTAAAACGTACTTGTAAGGTACCATATCTGCTAACCATACCTTTTCATTACCATAATAAAACTTTATTCCATCATTCCAAGCCTTTAAGGAATCAATTATTAAAATACATGGCTTATTATCATGCCTTTTCCCTACAGTCTCAGCCGTTTCGATGTCTTGTGATAAATGGACATACTGCCTACTTTGGGGTAGTAAACCATTTCCCTTAATAGAATTTAGAAATCTTCTTGCTGTTCCATGGTATAAAAATTCTGGGGGCATCTTTTCTTCTTTAATAATTTTCATAGGTATAGAATGTCCATAAAACGCTTTGATTTTACCATCATAAATTTCATGTCTCTTCTTTTCTGATATTTGAATCATTTCCATTAAATCTTTCTCAGTAAGATGTTCCCATTTTGAAGTTAGGTGTAAAGAAGATAATAATTGCTCTAGTGGTACACCACCGTTTTCATCCATCTCCAGTTCATACTCCCATGGTGCATGACGTAAAGCATAAGATACTTCCTTACTTAATTCAGAATAATTCATGTTTCACTTCCTTACTCTATTCCAATGAGTTCTTTTATAGCGCTAATAAACCACGACCAGAAGTCATCAAATTCTTGCCTTCTTTCAAATCCTTCAGTCGCATAATCGTGAACAATAAATACTTTTTCGCCAAAATCTATTTCAAAACATGCAATATCATCGCTATCGTATCTTCCGGCAAAAGGAACCAGATTTCTATTGGGGTATCTTTTAATTAGTTCATCCCTTCGATCCACCAATTGCTCAAAGCTCATTAAAAACCAGTTGTCAAAATCAAGTAATTTAAGTTCAACAACCTTTAGATATGCATCAGGGTATTTATAACCAAGTAAATTCTCATATTCTTTTAATTTTTCTAACATTTTTAATACTCCTTTAATTTTTCATTTTAGGCATATCAAATGAGCCCGATGGGTAATTTCCTCTAAATGCTGAATTTTGTTTAAGTATTCTTAAGTTTGTAGCTTCACCCCATGTAGATGGGACTCCCTTTGGAGTTGTAAAACGGTTGACAAAATTACTTGGCAATGGATCGTTATAACTATGTACGTTAGCCTGAACATTAATTCCAGCTTCTCTTGCTGCTGCAACCCTTGTATTATCAATAGTGGTATAGCTTCCATCAGGCATTTTAACTACATCAATTGGATCTCCAACCCAGCCATCTTTCTTCATGCTTGTAATAATATCATCTGCACCATTTACAGAACTCTGGCTAAATCTAATTTCATTTGGGTTAATGCTCTTCCCCGTCCCCTTAGTACAAGCCCCCCCATTGTTCTTCTCCTTAACTACAGGTTCATTACTCTTGCTCTGGTTATTCCCAGTGCTACCCATCGCACTGTAATACATCATCGTTCCATAAGCAAAATTAGTTACTCCTTCTGCTGCCACGCTCAAAAACAGTTTGTTTTCTTCCTGCCATTTATAAAAAGGTTTTGTTTCTATCAGCTCTTTTGTTTCTTTACAATCCTTTCTTAACAGCTTTATCATTTCCGCATTTATTACGTGCGCATCCAAGTCCGCGTTTGCATCCATTTTATTTTTAGTTGCGGAATTTTCTATCCCGTTTAATAAACTTTCCATTGCTCCCGTATCGCAATACGGCATCAGACGCCCCAGAGCACCCTTAATATACTCCCCTTCAAGGTTATTTTTATCATACAGGGTGTAAAGCTCAATCTTCCCCCCATTCTTAATCATCCGGTCCTCTATGAACTGGAGCGCCAATTCATACTTTCCTTCATTCAAATATAAACTTCCATAAGGATTATCCAGTATCTCCCGCAGTCCTGGGTATTTATCATCCATCTCCTGCATTAGTATAATCTGCTTTGCAAAAATTCCATCCTGCCCTGAGTTAATAATTTTAAATTCCATCCCGGATGCTCTACAGGAAAGTAAAGATTTCGTTGTTATAATTTCCTTCCCATTTATCTTTTCACCCTGCGGTTCCGGGTTCTCCCATTTTTCATCCAAAACCATTGATTTCTCACAAGGGCCTCCCGCATAACAGTCTCCAAATGACCCAATATTATGCAATGCCTTACAGTCCTCCACACATGCTTTCGGAAGGTTATTGACATCAATACCGACTGAATCCACATATAAATAACTGTCTTGTGAACCATACGGGCAGCGTAGCTTTGCCCCTAACACCAACGGCTCCGGTGGTCCTTTCTCTTTCCCAAACAACCAGGAAAACCAACCCATACGTTTTCTCCTTTCATTTTACCACAATTTCCTCTATTCTCATACCCGTAACTTCTCTTCGGCAGGCACTTTCTACGAATTTCAAGTCTGCCACAATGTATCGTCCTTTTATGCCGCCAAGTCTGAAAATAGAATGTGTTTGTATTTTCTCTTTTTTCAAAACCCCTTTAATGATTACACTTCCATCTCTGCTTATTTCACTTTTTTCATCCAGACAATCCAGTTGCGGTAAATTAGGAATCTGGTAAAAAGCACTTCTCCTGTTTTCCTTATCATTTAATGTTGCATATTTGAATTGGATTTCCGGACTATATACTCTAATTAACGCTGCAAATTCCTTTGAAACCATGAAACAGGGGTGACAAATCAGGTCCATAAATGATATCTCCCTGTTCAATTCTATTTGAAAATGATTCTGTCTGGAAAGCTCCTCGTATATCTGACTATCCGTTCTGCCCGGTCTCATTTGAGTATACCAGTCCATGAATCGTGGCTGTGGGTTCTTTTTATCAGCATATATCATGAAATATCTCATATTTACTCCTCTCCTAACTGAAAGAGAACGTCCGCTTCTCCCATATACTCCCCAAACAGAATACTCACAAAACTCTCTAATCTGTCTTGCTGCGGAAGAAAATTGCGCTCTGGCAATGCTTCCTCCAGCATTGCCAGTAAGAAAGCTTTGGTAACTCCATGATAATACGGTGCATAAGCATAGCGTATAAAATCTGCTTCATATTCATGGATTCTGGGGAAATTTTTGCCCAATTCTTTCCTGATAGCTTCCACATCTTCCTCAAAAAGCTGATATATGTCTCTGGCATCCCAGTAAGACACAGCCTGAGAAGAATCGCTGTAAAATGCATGATCCATCAAATCGATCCTGATAAGATAGCGCTGGAGAAAAATACTGCTATACAAATGAGAAAAGAGAATATATCTCACCTTTCCCTTTTTCTTCTGGTCTTGAAGAATTGTGGTCTGCTCTACTGCTGTTTTGAAAGCTTCCAGAAATGTATGTACGATTTCCTTACTATGTTTTTCACAGTGTAGTGTAATACTCCTGCTGCTTTTTGAAAATTGTTCAGGCAGGATATATTCCATGGCTGTCATAAATTCTTCTTTTCGATCCATTATTGTATCCTTATCTTTCCGCCGGTGAATGTAATATCCTTATCTATTGATAACCCCGATCCGCCCTGCTTGATATTAACTTGTGTTTTTCCTGCTATGACAAGAGAGGCATCCTCACTGGAAATAGTCATGTTGCCTCCGGAAGATATGGATATATCCTTGCTGCTTTTTATCTGTACCCCCTCCCCATCTTTTATCCTGATTGACATTCCTTTGTTGTTAGTAAGTTCCACACTGTCAGGTGTAAACAATAATTCCTTTCCATATTTAGTCTTAAAAGACTTATGATCCGGATTCTTCCTGTCATTGCCCGTCTCCATATGTACAGAGCTGATGACATAACCATGCTCTTCGATCTGATCTGGTATCTGCAGGCGTACACAATCTCCCGGTTCCGGCATGCAGTACCAGCCTGCGCCATCAGGGGAAGAGTATCCAGTGGAATAAGGGAACCATTTCGCTATATTCTGACTGGCATTTTCGTCCCCTGCCAGTTCTATCTTTACCATATCACGAGTGACTTCTCTGACTGATGCCTGAAAAGAGCAGCCTGACTGATAATTGTTTGACTGTAACATTACACGCATGCCATTGATAGGACGCAAGGTATAAGTATGTGTTAACTCCTCGTGTAAATATTTACTTTCAATTTTACAGACATACCCGCCTTCGTTCCCCAGCATAAGCCTGTCCCATAAATCATAAACATCCCTTGTAGTAATGCGGTATTCCATGTAATCCTGTTCCATAAATGAATTAGAACTGCCTCCTCCACAAGTCATATAACTGTCGACACGTTTGCTGACACTAAAGTTGGCAGATTCAGGCATGGTGTACGTAGAATAATTAGCATCACCTACAAAGTAATAAGCTCCCTCTCTGGTAATCGCAGGTGTTACAGCCATACCAAAACGGCTGGCAATCCTCCTGATAAACTCCCAGTCAGTCTCGTTGTATTGCAATAAAAAGTCTATGGTGGAGGAATCCAGAACTCCCTTCACTTTTACATCAGCTTCACCATAAGTCTGATTTATGGTTCTTAACACATCCAGATAGGTTAAACCGGTATCCTGAAAAGAACGATAATGCTTGTTCCCATCCATTAGATAAGTACCGCTTTTTAGTGTCAGGGTAAGCATGGTAGCATGAGGCTGTGGTTCCAGAGAAAAACCCGCAATCATTCCTGTCATAAGGTTCTGGGTACCCCCTTCTTCATCCTCTCCGGTAATATTCACCCACATGCGTTCCAGTAATTTACCTTTGTAAGCTTCCACATCCTTATCACGTATATATCCGCTTACAAACGCAGTTGCATGTTCCCCCACTTCCCGGTCTATCTCCAGGCTCTCCAGTGTCAGGAACTCAAATTGAGAAATATGTATTTTATCTGCTTTCATTTTTCAATTCTCCTTTTCCTGTGATTTCTATATACTCCAGCGATTTCAACACGGATTCTCTCCAATCATCATAAAAACACATCCTGCAGTTAAATGTTCCCGCCAACAAATATTCCTCCGTACTAACCAGAAACTGCAGATTATATGTTTCATCATCCAGTGTAAAGTTCTTGTATTCAAACCACCTGCCATCGGCTCTCGCTGAATCAATACTCCCCTTGCCGTAAATTACAGTCTCCGGTGTATGAAGCTTAACCGTATCCTGCATTTGGTCTATGAGTTCATCCAGATTGGCATACTCTTGAATATCCCCGCGCCTTAGAAGATGAAAACCGAAATTATCATCATAATATTCATTTGTAAGCAATACCGGCGGACGGTTGCTGCTTATATATCTGACTTTTGCAATCATCTCGGGCATTTCTGTGAAATTTTTAGGTATTAGTGCATTTACTTTTCCGTCAAACATAGGAAAAGGTACAAATCGTATCCCTTTTCCCCGAATTGGAATTTCATCTGTGAGCAACTCATATGAACTGGTTCTTTTCTTAATGAAGTTCTGTAAACTGATAATTTTTTCATCCACATAAGTACCTTTTTTCATATACCCCCTCCATTATTTTTTCCAACTGTCTGCAACAAACTTTGACTACTCCTCGCAAAAGACGGCTTTCTTTCAGGAACTTCCAATGAATCCATAATCTGTAACAATTGCTTTATCCCTTCCTCATCCTCAATAAAACAGCCCATTGTACCAAGCATCATGCACTCATCTACAGAAAAAATATACATAAAGTTTTTAAGTTCTCCTTCTTTTATAATGCTTCGGAAAGAAAACCAGCCGTATGCCCCCTCTTTCCTCCATACGAACCGTGGATCGGTCAGCAGGCATGAAGGATACAGTCCCACGACTGCTGCAGTAATGTTTTTTATTACATATTCCACCTGGTTTGCTGCCAGCTTCTGCTCTTTCAAAAGAGAAAAAGTACAAAACCGGTGTGCCTCCCCATCCTCCAAAATAATCTGAGGTCTCTGTTCATAAGGGTACATTAATTCTGCTCTGTTAGTTTGCATATCTTGAAAAGACTGCGGAATCTGTACCGCCAGTCTTCCGTCAAAAAAAAGAGTTTTATCTTGGACGTACTCCATTTGCCTCCCCCGTTTCTAATTTCAAACTATGCAGCTGCTCCTTTATCTCCTTCCTGCACGAATCAAACGAAAATCGAACCGATTGGCAGATATCCCCACTATGTCCTGTAACCAGCTGCTCCATCTGCTCCTGAACTCCGCTTTTAACCTGCCAGACAGGAATCTGGTTGATCTTATCAATTAACGGACTTTTTCCTACTGCTCCATTTATAACGGAATACGACATACTTAATCTCCTTTCATTCTCCCTGATATAGGCCGAAATCCTGCTGCGATCTGGGACAGCCGGTCCTGCTCTGTACTTTGTGGTATCGCCGAGATGATATTTACGATTGATGGCCCAAACTCATAGCTATCTGAACTGTCCTCTGACAATTCCTTCATCTTAAGCTGTATCTTCTCTTTCTCTTTTTTCATCCTCTCTTCTGTCCGTTTATCCATCTTCTGTTGATTGCCTAAACTGGAACCGGGACCTGCAGTACCCTCACTTGAACCACTAAGATTTTTTAAAATAGTACTTTCTCCCATACAATCAAGATTATGGCAGATGTTAACCACTGCCGGATTTCCCAACCGTCTTTTAACAACTGTAACCTCAGTGGGTGCCATCAGTTCAATCTTTTTTCCGCGCAGCACAACCTTCCCCTTTGCCTGAAATAATAATTCTCCGTTGCTGCGAATGATATTACCAACACCATCCTGCATGGATATCTCCGACTTCCCGTTATCAGCGGATAATTCCATATCCGACGGTCTAAGTGCCATCTTTTTCTTAGCCGCTGTAATAAACCAGCGGTTATTCGGATCCAGTGTCTCCGCGCCTTCCTGCCCATTCTCACGGATGCAGCTCACCCCAAATGCTTCCTGCTCATCTCCCCTTGGAATCTGAAGACGAACTCTGCTTCCTGTTTCCGGCATACAGTATAGTAAATTTCCATACTCCGGAAACCATGGATAAAAAAATGCTTTGCCTGCATCCTGCTCCTTATCAATATCCAGGTGGATTTTGATCTTCTCATCCCTGCGCTCCAGTACTGTTCCGGTCAATGAAACACCTTTTATACAGGGATTATTAATTGTTGGATACATTCCGTGATTCATTCCGGATAACTTGTATGTACAGCACAAAAGACCCTTCCGCAGATTCATCTCTACATAATATGTCCACATAATTCCGTTTCTGTAGCTGACGCATTGTCCCAGATGCAGGACCTGATAAGATTCCACTTCGTAATAACAGGCTTCTCTGGTTCTCCAGTCCAGCGCTTTTGCATCATCCGCCTCCATACACCATCGTTCACTTAAAGCATCTAATTTCAGAGCATCACTTTCTTTTTGCAATCCCAGGTATACCCCTCTTCCATCATAATCATCTGCTGCAATTAATGGAGTATGAAGGTGCGTTGATAATCTTAATATAAATTCCCAATCAGTTTCCTCAAACTGAATAAAAGGTTTAGTAATTGCTTTATCTGATGCAGAGGATATCACAGTAAAAGATTTTTCCTCAGCTATATTTTGAACCAATTGCAAAACAGACTTATTACAATCCTGAAATGATCTGCTCTTTTTTTCCAGATCCATGAGCCACGACAATGAGTAGGAAGTAAGATAAAGAATCTCATGAAATGATTCCTTTTCTACACGGACCTTACTGATTACGCCTGAAAATAGCAGAACCTCTTTTTGATTTTTTATACTATATATCTTTAAAGGCTGGCTATTCATTTCTTCACCGGATACTGAAAAACTCCCCGGCTCTAACTCCGCCGTTACTATAGCCATAGCATGGGTACCAATGCTTTCTTTTATGGAAAGTTCCAATATACGTTTTATTTTAATGTTACATCTAATTTTTAAATCACCATATGTAATATGCTCCGCCATACATTTACTCCTTGTTTTTCCTGTGTTTAAATGAGCAGCATCCCCCTGTTTCCATGATTTCCTGTTCTTCTCTTAAACTCACCTTTTCCATTATCTTTCAGTATCTCCAGCAGCCCCCGGTAGATGGCTCCGTTTCCATTCCCGTTAAAATCCTCCCCATGTCTGGCTGAAAGGTATTCTTCCATACAGGGAACTGATACTACTCCGTTATTCGATAAGGCAGCCATGGAAAAGCCGGCATCCAGGGGGTCAGTTACTCCGCCTCTTATTAACTCTCTGGCAAACTGGCTGACGAGCCTGGGATTTAACGTGCTTCCTCCCGCTGCGGCATAGGGCTGATAAATCAGATTGATGGTATCGTATTCCGTAGAATAATCGGAAAAACTCTCATAGGTGCTGCGGAGTCTGGCACCGTTTTGCAGCCGGAACCTGCATAATTCCAGTTCGGTCGCACCATCCGCTTTTTTCTCTTCCAGTACAATCCTGGTGTTCCCGATAATTCTGCCCATTTCCCTTGCTTCTGTAAGAAACTGCACTTTTAAATACCGCATTCTGTCTTCTGCCTTGCAGTCCATTACAAAGGGTTCCGTCAACATATACAGTTTTTCATTGTGATAAATGATCCCCGGAGAAATGGTCAGCACCCCATTATCCCAGGTGAAGCTGCAGCCATTTACAATACCATTGCCAAATCCCTGAAATGACAGGTCAAATAAGTTCTTCGGGTAATCCCTTAACTGGTCCAGCATCTCTACTCTGAGAAGCCGCTTTTTCTCAAATTGAGGATAAACATATTGAAACATCTCACCGCCTCCTGTCAGCACATAATAATTTCATCTATTTCCATTGTCTCTTCAATTGCCATAATTCCAAAATGGTGTTCGTAGTAAATCTCCACGTGATAAGGCAGCTCCACAAACATATTGACCAGAAAACCCATTTTTCCTTCTAATGTCTTATCCATCCTTCTGCCGATAAACACCAGTATTTCATATGAATTCTGGTTGCTGTGATACACGATGTTGTCAGGAATCAGTTCCTCCATCATATCCTTAAACATATCCAGGGAGCTGCCGGTTTCATACTGCTTTAACATACCGCTTAGGATAAATTCCCGTTCATCCCGGGTGAAAAGTCCTATGGCATTTCTGGATGATTCTCCAAATGCACACTCTTCCAGATCCCGGTAAAGGAGCTTTTTATGATACTCCTCCTTTGTCATACCTGACAAAGCATCATTTTGGGCAAGGAGGTGGAAAATTAAATGAAACAGATTATCACGGAGCATGGGATAATCCTTAAGATCCGGCTGGTAAAAGTCCTTGAAAATGTTGTAGAAGCGGTAGTACGGGTTTACTTCAATTACTTCCCCTTCTTTCATCTCTTCCTGGTTTAAGCATGGGATGGATAATTCCATATAGGAGCTGAATCTTTGAGGCATTTTAAAACGTACGGTAGATTCCGTCACGCCCTGCTTTCTCAGCTGAAGCATTGCTTCCCACAAATAATTCATATAAGCTTTCCTCCGCATTCATATTCCGGATACAATTCCTGAACCTCTGAGGTAATAAAGCTTGCTAAATCCCGCAAAAGCCACTTTTCTCTCCCTCTCGCTTTAAAGTAAATAACCAGCCTCTTTTTCCCGGATCTGTCCCGGATCTCATCCTCCATAAAAAAATTCATGGGATAAGTCTCCAGGTTCTCCTGATTTTGTTCCAGAAGAGCACAGTCCTTATATTCGATAAACTCCTCCAGACCAAATCCACGGATAAACCGCTCCAGTTCCCCTTTTGTCTTTACCATCTGCCTTGTTTTTTCCTGAAAGCGTTCCGCGAAACCGTCTTTTCTTAGATTTTCCATAACAGGATAGGTATAACGGTCAATTTTCTGGTCGGAACCGCTCCGGATCATGAACACATCCCATTTTTTCGCATTGGCAATCTTTCCTGTTACCAGAAGCTTTTCCCCGCTTTGTCTGACGCTGCGGATTCCGGCTTTTTCTTCCACCAGGTAAGCGTGGTCTGTTCCGTAATCACGAATGGAAATCACATGTTCATAATTTTCATGATCACTGCAGGCTACAGGAAATCCCACGCTTTCCAGCTTTAGATGCCTCACATTCCAGATTGGTATCATATCGTACTGAACAAATTGATTATATTCCCCAAAATCCGCACCAAAGCTGGTAATAACCTCATCGTCACTGATTTCCTCCGGGAGGCTGGTAATACAGATATCCGCCATCTTAAACAGATAAGGAGCATTGATTGTTTTCCAGGGTATGCCATTTTTCATGAACAGGTGATAAAGATGCTCCAATTCCTGCCTGTACCGTCTGCTGGGCTCCAGTGAAATGGAAACCGGGTATTCCTCCCCTGCCTTTAATCTTCCCGTAAAGTTATCCTGGTTTTTTAAGACTTCCTCCACCTCCATGGCGTCGCATCGGAGAAATACGGTTGTGAGACAAAAGCGTCCTTCCTCCTCAAGCTTTTTTCTCACCTCTGAAATCTCAAAAACCTGTGTTTCTAAATCCGATTCGCAAATGGGACTCATTAAGTGGTGGGAATTGTCTAAATATCCCCGTTCCATAATGCCTGTCCGGATCAGATAGCGATTGACATCATAAACCAGGTCATTCATCACCCGTTCCTCTAACATCCGGTACATCTGGACATTTGTCTCATACAGCTCTAAAAAAACCCCTTCCATCAGATTTTTAAATACAATCCGTTCCTCCAGATTGGTGATTGACTGGATTTCTTCCCGGATCATTGCTTTCATCTCTTCTATCTGGTCCATTCGTGCCTGTCCTCCTAACGCTTATTGCCACCCCTGTTTTCTTAATCTGATTTACTTCCTCCCATCAAAGAAGTTCTCTTCCCAGGTATCATCCTCAAAATCAAAGAAAGTCTCTTTTCCTTTATAAAGCACCTCATTTTCCCGCAGCACCGGAAGTACAATAAATCCCCATCTTTTTCTGGATACCCATACGAAAAATTTCATCTCACCTTCCAGAATGGTATCTGTTTCCTCCTGAATGACACTTCCTGCATACTGACTGTCAATTTCTTCCTGTGTTGTCTGGTCAAAGGAGGCTGTATCATACTGAAAATAACAGGTCTTTAAATGTTTTCCCTTTTCATCATTTAAATAAAGATCCAGCTGTTTTCCTACCATAAAACGGGAGATGCATCCGATATGTTCTTCCGGATCCAGACTTCGAATCAGAATCTTTTCCTGATTTTCATGGGTATAAGCCATGATTTCATAAGGAAGTGTCCGTACCTCATAATTCTGGTTCACCTTCATATACCCTCTCTTGCAATTCATGAAGTAGGAAAGAGCTCCGTTTAAACAGCACATTTTCAATTCTGTCTCATCGGCTTCTCTCTTGGTATTCTGAATCAGCTTTCCCGGGACATACTGTTTTAAAGCTTCCGTAAAAAGACTTGATTTACAGGACTGTCCCGTAAGCTTTAACATCTCATAGTCCTGAAGTTCCCCCTGTTCAAACTTCTGGTCCAGAAAACGTTCCATAACATGATAAATATCCGGTCTTAAAATCCTCTCAATCTCATTTAAGTACAGAGAAAAGGAGATTTCCCTGTCAACATGAACCAGACGTCCGTCTGCAAATACAGAGAGCTTCCATTTATCCAGAAACATCTGGCTCTTTTCCTCGTTTCGCGTGGTGCTGATCAAAAGCTCATATTGAAATCTGGCCTGAAAAAATGATTTTTTTACCTCTTCCGCAAGCTGAAACAAATAGTAATAATTATTTTTTACACGGAAATAAGATTCTCTGTCCCGTTCTTCATATTCCTTAAAGCAGGTTGGGAGAAATTTTTCCGCCTTCTTATATTGATCGGTTAAGCTCTGAATGCAGTCCCCTTCATTTGTAAGCCCGGGTTCTTCTGCATTTAAATATCCCCATGCCTTTGCAATGCTGATCTTAAGCATCTGCAGGATCCGGTAGGTCAGATTATTCCCTCCAAAATTCGTATCTCCATTTTCATAGCTTGTTTCCAGATCAATGGTATAGGAAACCCGGCTGTTATCAATTAGGAAGCGGCCTGAAGTAAGATCTGTGGTACCGCCTCCGCAATCTATGATCAGCGCATGATATTTACGCCCCTTCTCATAAAGATTCTGGCTGATCATTCCATATATGCTGTGAAAGAGGACTGCCATCCCCTCATCAAGCTCGCAGTTTACGGAATAATCCGGCAAAAGCTCCTTAAACAGCTCCTGGAACTTTTCTTTCTGACGGATTGGAGCAAGAAACTGGATGTTTTGAAAGCTGCATTTAAACTGCTGTTTGGCCAGATCAATTAAATACTCCAAAAATGCCTTCAGCATATCCCGGCGTGGAATTAAATATTTAAAACCACTTTTTAAAATCACGCCCTCCGGCCGGTTTGGATTGCTGATCCACCGTTTCATATCGTAAAAAACAGGAATGTCCTCATCCTGATAATTCTGACTGGCCAGAGTCAGGGCATCAAAGCCGAATACAAACTCCGGTTTTCCATCGCTTTCCCTGACACCAATGACACTCGGTATAATGTTGCCGCCGCCTGCCTTCGCAATCTTAACAGAGCCGTCATTTAAGCAGATCCCCATGGCTGTGTTGGAGCTTCCGAAGTCTATTACCAGCGGAAGTTCTGTCTTTGCCACCTCTTTTATTTCAATGTCTAAAAGCGGGATCCGGATTCCTTCCATATGTCCGGGTATTACAGAATGATTTCCCTGGTAACAGTCATAGAGGAACTCTGAATCCCGCTCATTTGGGAAATACAGAATAAAATACTGATGCTTTTCCAGGGGAAGAATCTCCATGCCCTTCCCCTGGAATAAATAGTAAGTATCTTTTATTTTATTTATATAAAAACAGGTGTAAATGCTGAAGTTTTCATCTATAAGAAGTAAATTTCCCTCATAGAGCAAAACATCAGATTCAACCGTATATCCGTCAAGCTCATTTAACCCCGTTCCCCGGTAGATTGCAATTGTACCGGGTATTCTCACATTCTGACTGGAAGTGATATGTACCAAATTTCTGTCAAAAAATTCCTGGAGACGGGAAAGACCTCCACTGCAGGATGAGGTAATATGCCGATATTCCTTCTGCCCCCGAAACCGCATAATCAACCTTAACAGACCATCCCGGTCCATGGAGTTCCCAGACGGTATAATTAACTTTTCCCTGCGGCATATTTCTCTCAGCTGAAATGTTGTCATATTCTCCAGCCCGCTTTTTTTATAGGTGTTTCTATCCGGTTCCTTTTTCCCCGGGTGCAAGGTATAGGTGTATCGGCTCATGTACATTTCCTCACTTTACTTTTTATCTGTTTTTTTACTGTCAACTCCAGGACCGTAATCTCCTGATGTTTCTTCCTTTGATGCGGCATCACTTTCCAAACTGGCTTTTTCCGCATCTTTTGCTTTGATTCCGGCTTTGGCTGCAGCAATCTTCTGATTTAACCCATCTGCCAGATCTGACAGCTCAAGGCGCACATAAATTGCCTGCGCAGTCTGATAATAAGTGATTGCGCTTTCATACTTTCCTTCGCCCAAAAGCTCATTCCCCTTATTTTCCAGATCAATGGCATTCTTCTGGTCATTTAACTTCTGCTGATTCTCCAGTTCCCGCTGTTCATCCTCTTCCTTTTTTGCCTTTTCTTCGTCCGCCTTCACAGACTCGTCTTCTGCTTCTTTCGCAGCTTTGCTCTCTTCTTTGGCTGCGGCCTGGGCAGATTCCGTTTTCTGGCTGTCCTTATCCATCTTCTCTTCCAAAGCCGCCTGTTTTGCCATCGCCTCTTCTTTTCCTGCTGAAAAATAAAGGGAGGCTGCCTTGTCTCTGGCCTCACGGTAAGCCTTTAATGCGCCTTCCAATTCGCCATAGCCCTCTTTTTGCTGCCCAGACTCGATTAAATCAAATACACTGATATAATCTCTGGTTTGTTTTAACTGGCTCTCTATGTATTGTTTCCCCACATTTCCTGCTTCTGCAGATAAATCTTTTGCCTTTAAATAGAGATCCTGGGCTTTCTGATACGTTTCCCCTTTCATCGCATCATCAGCCAGAAGAATCTGATCCGCCAGCCTTTTATATAAATCTGCTTCTTTTGATTCCTTTTTCTTCTTTAAGCCGTCAGCCAGCTTCTTTGCTTCTTTGTAATCCTCAGATGCTTTTAAATAGTTGTCATACCGTAAATACTCCTCGCCGCTTTCCATGTGGATTTTAAGACTCTCTTCCTTACGCTCTATGCTTCTGTGGCGAAGGAACAGACCCAGGCTGATTCCTCCAACTGCCAGGAGAATAGGAAGTGCAATGAGCAAAACCTTCTTTACTGTAATTTTCTTTGCAGGCGGCTGGTAAACCTTGTCAACAAAAGTCACGGCAAGACTGTAGTTATCCACCTCATCCGTTTCCTGTTTTCCAAGGATTGAATCTTCCGCTTTATCAAGAATTTCACCAGGTTCAGTCGCCTCCTTAACCGCTTCCAAAAACTCTTCCTCGCCGTAATTCTCCCATGCACCTTTGGTAAAAAGAGCAAAGCTGTCTCCGTCTTCCAGACGGATTTTCTTGGAACCGGAAATCTCCGGCTGCCCCCGCTCTCCAAGATAAGAATACAGATTATTCCGTGCTTCATGAGCAGCTGCCTGATCCAGGGTGATCCGCTCCTCACGAAGCAGATTTTCAGTGAGGGACTGATCTGTTGTCTTAACTAAAATACGGGCATTCCTGACCAGATAAAAACGGCTGTTTCCTGCATAAAAAAAGCGAATGTTTCTGTAGTCTGAAACAACCAGAACAACGGAAGCTTTCAGATGCATTCCTCCCCGCTGCTTAAGCAGCTCCTTGTGGGCGAGATTTATGTAGTGCTTTAACTTTCCTTTCTTCATGGAAGGTCCTTCCACAAAGCTGCGGATCACACTTTCAACCACCAGCTTTGCACTGTTGATCTCCAGCTCTCCGTCAAGACTGTCTGCAAGCACGTAGCAGGCAAAGTCATCCATCTCCACATAACCAAAGTAATCTCTGTTTGTCAGCTTATGACCTTCCTCCGAGATATACCGGGTCCGGAATTCCGAGTTAATTCTTCTCATCAGACACCTCCGCTTTTATTAACACTACGCTTCCGTTTTCTTTCTCCACGCCTTTTTTCCGTTCTGCTTCCATAATCAGGCTGTCCGCTTTTTCCTTTAATGTGTAATCTCTTAATAAAATATCTTCCATTTCTGCCCATGACAGAACATCAAAAATCCCCTTGGTCATCATCATGATGATGTCTCCCCGCTTTAAACGTATGGGTTTGTCACAGACTTCAATATCCTTGAATCCATCCATTCCAAGATAATTCCATATCCGGTCCTCCTCCATTGTCCAAATGGTTTCCTGCCTGGATAATGCGCCGTCCTGATAGGCATTTAATGCAAGAACATTAAGAGTCTGTCCTTTGCTTATGGGAATCAGTTCCTGATTTCTGAATAAGGCAATCCTGATATCACCTGCCAGACCGTAATGAAACGTAATTCCATTCACAAAAGCTGCAGCCAGACACGTTCCTCCTCTTCGTTCCCCCAGTGTCTTCTGCACTCTTTGATTTGCTTCGTTAAAGGATGTTTTAAAAAAATACTCAGGATTATGTAAAACCTGATAGGGCTGATAAGCGTCAAGTACGGTATCCATGGCAGTCTGGGCGCATACTTTTCCTGTATTGGCTTTTCCGATTCCATCGGTAAGCACAGCCAGCGTACCTGCACTGCTGGATTCGAATCCAGCCAGATCTGACTGTATTTCCTTATCTCCCATCGTCTGGCTGATCACACACCTGCCAAAAGATTCACACTCATTTTCCTCGTTCCTGTTCATTTCTTCTGCAGACAAAAGAAGTCTGCCTGCGCTGAAAACGAGTAAAGCTGCTCCAAGACCAATCATTATTGTCAGCATCATTTCTGATCATCCCATTCAAAATTTTCTCCGCACAAAGGTACAAATAAGAATCGGCTTTTTCCCAGCTCAATCACATCATATGGTTTTAGTTCTGTGGGAATATAAACCGCTTCTTCATTCAGATAGGCAAGTCCTGCTGCATCTCCAGGCAGGATCACCGTGTTTCTCTTTTTCTGATCGTAAACAATTATGGTGTGATTCTTCCGGTTGATCTCATTGTCTCCCAGAATCTGGATATCCATGTCATCTCCCCTGCCCACAAAATTTTTGCCGCCATGAATTTTATAATCCATTCCGACTCTGGCTCCGGCTATGCATACCAGCCAGCCGCATACCGGGCTGACTTCTTCCTGCAGCAGCTCAACAGCCGGTTCAAAACCAAGGGGTTTCGTATCATCCTTATCTTCCTTTAATTTCATCTGACAGTATGGACAGGTATTTCCATAACGTCTTGCATTAAATACGTGTCCGTTTGGGCATCTTACTAAGCTCATGTTTTACTCTCCAATCTATGTTCTTATGTCAATAAGAGACGGGTATTTGCTATGTAAATAATGTCTCCCGCCGATAGTCTGCACGGCCGGTTTGTTACCTGATAACAGCCGCCGTCTTCCACCTTTTTGATTTTTACACCATTTTGAGAGCCTAAATCCTCCAGATACCAGGAATCCAGGCAAAAATTAAGCACTGCATGCTGAGGATCAATAAATGTGCTGTATTCACAATCTTCCAAATCAACATCAATCTCTTCTTCCTCATTCTTTTTTCCTATAATCAGAGCCTTTTTTCCCGCCAGATCCCAGGATTTTACTGGATTTTCCTTTTCATCCAGAAGCACCAGCTGACTGGCACCAGACATTGTTCCATACTCCGCTGCGCTTTGTCTGATTTTTGTATGGTGGGGAGTCACCAAAACAAGAACATCCGCCAGAGCCAGGATCGAAACTGCTCCAATTGGAATCTGTATCCACATGCCTTTGCGGTTTAAATAAAAGAAACACAGGTTAAACAAAACCGAGCAGATCAATACTGCTAAATCAAGTACAATTTTCTTTTTTTTGATGGATTTCATGCACCTTCGGGCTCCTTCATCATTTTTTTACGCCAAAAAAAGAAGAAAACAAATCATCCGGATTTACCGGTCCAGTGGTTTTTTTTGAGTTTTTACAGGTCTCCTTATAGGTTTCCATTCCCTTACCAGGCTGAAAACCAAAAAAACGTTCAAACTGGCTTAAATCTGGAGCTGGTTTACCCTCTTCATTATTTGAATAACCACGGCTGTTTTTCCCCTGCTCCTGCCTTGTGCTTTCCCGGTTTTCACTGAAGCCAAGATCATACCGCTTCCGCTTTTCTTCATCTCCAAGAACTTCATACGCTTCCTGGATCTCATACATCTTTTTATTTCCCTCCGGATCATCCTTGATTACATCCGGATGGTACTTTTTTGCCAGCTTTCTGTACGCTGCCTTGATCTCTTTTTCTGTTGCCTGTGAGGATACCCCCAGAATCTTATAGTAGTTAAGCATTTTATTTTCCTTACTGAAAAGGGCTGCCAAACGGCAGCCCCCACATGTTTACACGCTGTATCCGCCTTCCACAGCGATTTGCGCCATCTTGTCTTTTTTCTGCTTCACAATCAGCTTAAATGTACCTACACCCTCGGTGTCGCCGTAATCTTCCTTATAGTCAACTACGAATGCGTTGGGGTATGTAAATTTACGAACTACCTGGGAAGCTGCAATTACTTCAATGGTTACTTTCCGGTAGCAGTCAGATTTCTCTGCAGGTACTAAAGACCAGAGTCCCAGCTGTCTTGTTGCATCAAAGGGATCTCCGTCCACTGCTGTTAAAATCTTTCCTGAAATTTCTACAGTGCTTCCAAGATCAGTGGAACGTGCATTGGAGTCGTGGGGAATATCGGTTCTGAATTTCACTCCTGTAATGCTGATTGTTCCTAAATCAATGGTAGATGGTCCTTCTACTTTTAATGTAAATCCCATAATCGGTTCCTTCCTTTCTTTTCCTTTTTTTTAATTATTCTCCGCTGAATCCGCCTTCAAATTTCAAGTTTACCATCTTATCCTTTTTCTGTTTGATAAGAAGCTTGAAAATTCCGGTACCGGTTTCGTCTGTAAAATCCTCTGTGTAGTCCACAACGAAAGCATTGGGTACTGTAATCTGTCTTACCACCTGTGATGCGTTGATCACATCAATCTCAACGTTGCGGTAGCAGTCAGAATTTTCTGCCGGAACAAGAGACCATCTGGCCAGCTTACTGGTATCGTCTGCGGCTTCCCCGCCTACTGCTGCCAGTATCTTTCCTTCAATCAGTACCGTTGAGCCAAGATCAGTTGATCTTGCGTTGGAATCGTGGGGAATATCTGCTCCAAATACCACGTTTGTGATGCTTGTCTCACGCAGTTCCACGGATTCGCTACCTGTGATTTTCATTCTAAGTCCCATAAATTTTCCTCCATTCTTTTTATATATGTTTTTTGTAATCTATAAGCCGGATAAATACGGCTTTGAGATACCGATTTTAAATATCTTTTCTTAAATTCCGAAAAGAAAGGTTTTACGCTGACTGTCCTTTTCTGGTCAATTCAACTTTTAAGTTTCTCGTTGTATTGCTGAACGTCAGCTGTACATTGCAGATACCATTTTTCTCATCTATATTGAAATCCAGTTCATCTCCATCCTGAAGTAAGGAGTTAACGTACTGGCGGTTTGCATCCCATTTGCTCTTCTGGCTGCTTGGATTATTGCTGAAGAATTTAAGGATCTTATCCTGTTTGAAATCTCCGCTGTAAAAACGCAGCATTCTCTCTATGTAGGTAACTACAAGAGTCTTGTAAATGGGTTCGAATTCGGTTCCATTGCTCAGTAAATTTCTTGCTTTGTAAACCATGATATTTCTGATATCTCTGCCCTTATGCTGAGCGTTATCGGAAGTAAACACAAAGCCAAAGCCGGTATTGTTAATGGAATTTTTAATGGCATTGGTAAATCCTGAGATTTCCTTTGTCATGCTGGTGGTAACCAGCAGGGCATTATCATCAGCTTCGATATCGTAACGCACACCCGGATATTCCATGGATGTATTGGGGAATCTTTGTTTTAAATATTCCGGACACTGCCAGGAAGCTGCAATACCTGCTGCACCGTAAGCCGCCCCTATGTAAACGCCCTCGATCCACATCTTCATGATGTCTTCTTTTTCCTGGGAAAGAGCAACATTTCCCTCTTCATCGATCACCATGCGGTTATCCAGAATCAGTCCTGATTTATCCTTTGGTATAATCGTTACGTTAGGAATACAGGGAACCACAAATTCGCTGTACTCTTTCTTCATCAAAGGAGTACATTTATCTTTAAAGATTCCGATACCTTCTGTTGCCACATAGCTGAAGGTGCTTTCTTCACCGGTGGAAAAGCTGAAGAATGTAGTAATCTTATAAGGAGTAATGGCATTCATCAAAGTAGCAAGACTTTCCATGGAATTGGTTCCAGGCTTCTTGACTTTCTGATTACCGGCAAAACGCATTCTCTGAAGTTTTCCGCCGCCGGACTGATTGAGCTCTACATCAGGTACAATTCCAAACCACAGTGTATTTTCAAACTCATTCTTATCGTTGGTAGTATTTAAGTAGGTTAAAAGTCTTGGCAGATTACTTGATTTCACTAACATCTCTAAAGGAATATTCGTTATAAGCAGTTTTGGCTGCATTCCTTTTTCTTTTACCTGATACTGATCGAAAAATGCCTTAACGCCAAGGATTTTCTCAATCAGAGGTTTTACAGCCTTTACAAAATCGTCCTTGCTCTTTTTGTAGAATTCAAGGTACGTATTGTAATTACGAACTTCTAATTCGCGGTCTACGCTGCTTTCCACCGTTGAGGTAAGCGGACAGAAGGTTCTGACAACCAGCTCCCTTACATAATCAGAAGGTGTATCATTTAACGCATCATAGTCATCCCGGAATGTCTGTACCAGACTGGAATTAATATGATCATCTACAACTGCCAGCTGGGTTCCCTCCTCCTGTTTCATCTCCAGGATCTTTAATTCTCCGTCATCCCCCATGCTTAACAGACCGGCTTTAAATTCCTGTCCACCCTGTGCTGATTCCCCGCTTCCAAGAAGGAGACGGGTTTTTATATCTTCAATTGCAAGAGGAAGCATTGCTAAAACATTATTGTAATTATGGCTTGCCTGCTCGAACTGAAAATTTAACTGATCTCCCATATCCAGTCGTTTGGGATCCTCGTCATCCAGCTCCATGTACTTGCCGTATGTATACTGAATCTCTTTTCTCACCTGGCGGATATCTTCCATAATTTTTTTCGGTGAAATCATATCGAGAACATTGCTGAACTTAAAGTCCACATTGGCAACTCCCATAGCCCCTTTTGCGCCCTGAAGAGTGATCAGCATATTTAAAAGGTCGTTCATCTCGTTAAGCGGGATTTCCGTAATACAGTTGTCCGGAATATTTTCCGGTTTCACCAGACTGTACTGGATGCTTCCGGTCTTGGCATCGCACCAGGAGTAGACAACCGGAGCAAATTTCTCCAGAAATTCAGCAAAACTTTCTACCAGAAGCATTTCATTGATTTCCTTGATTTTGTCATCATCAAGGCTTGTCTTTCCTCTGACATCTCCGATCAGGGTGAGTAAATTCAGCTTTTCCGGATTGATTTCTGAAAATAATATTGTCCGGTTTGTTTGTGTAATTGTTTCCATAAGCTTCTCTCTCTCTTTCTTACTTTTATTCATTCGCTTTCTTCCTGAAACAGGAATGGCAAGCGTAAACAACTATAGTTATCCCGATTCAGTACTGTTACTGAATCATTGATATATAATGAACCTCCAGATCATAGATTCTATCTGGTGCTGTTATGGATATGATGTCACCAAAGCTTACACTATACTGGATCTTCTTGCAGACAATGGAACTGCCGATCATAATAGAAGAATTTGAGGAATGATACAAAATCATACGCCGGTCCTCATCAGCTATCAGAAAGATATTATCTAGTCCTAAGTTGGCAGAAGCTTCCGGATATTCTTTCATCAGATCACCAAGACTGACTCTGTTGTCTTTGATCTTATACATGGGAAAGGTAAGGGGCGGGATTTCCTCATCTCCCTCAGGCTGTCCGATAAAGTAAGCATCCATTTTTCCCTGAAAACGGTTCTGCGCTTTTTTCTCGGTAATCACTTCCAGCTCAGGTTTTGGTTTATGGAATATTCTCCATATAATCGCACCAAGTATCAGGACTGTGATTAAAATTACCCACCAATATGCCTGCCATACAGGCATGACTGCAATCAGATACGTATAGGATGTGGCACTTTCTCCGTCAGAAATTTTAAAAATGACATTCTGGAGACCTGATTTAACCGGTTTGACATGTAAAACTCCTTCTTCAATTGTTACCTTAGCAGCACTGTCTGAATTTTGTTCCAGTGTATAGGTGAGGGCATCCCCATCCGAATCGGTAAAATAATCATTCAGTACAAACTTTTTTTCTCCGCTTAACGGATTGTATTTGATTTGATCCGGAAGAGCGCCTGCCGGAGGAGTATTTACAACTAAAACCCTGGCTGTGTCAAATATACAGGATTCCATGGCATCGTCCAAACGGCCTTCTATATAATAGGTTCCTGATTTTGAAAGAGTAACTTCTCCTGTAATTACTCCATCTTTTACATCTGTGTTAATACTGCTTCGTCCGCCTTCCGATTGTCCATCGGCATATAATTCAATTTTGGGTGTGAAGCCTTTGTAAAAATTCTCATCTGATATCACTTTCCCGGCTTCGTCCTTAAAATAGATCTTAAACGGCAGCGTCTGGTTCCTGCCTGTGGACGATTCCAATTCCATAATTGGTATCAAATCTCTGTAACTGACCAGATAGATTTTCAACCCCTGATTTTCTACGGTTCCTGTCTGAACAGTTAATTCTCTGATGTCTTTATTGACATCTGATATTTTAGCAACAGAATAATGGAATAAATTGACCGGTTTTATCTGCTGGTCTCCATAAAGAACGGTGGTGTCACCAATCTGCTGCGGTGAGATCATCAGAACGTCCATTTCATCTAAGTAAGAATCATCCAGCTTTATCCGGATACTCTGGCTTCCTGCCGCATAAATACCATTGGTTATCTCCTGGATTTTGTAAGCCATATTGGAATTAAATATTCCATACAGTACTTCAATCAGTGTCTCTGGTTTTTCTACCGAATAATTCTGTCCGCCTGTCTGACCTGCAATATCTTTTAAAATCTCTTTGTTTCCGTCATATTTTCCAAAAGCAACTGTATAGACCGGAACGCCCTGGGATTTACATGCCTCAATGGAATTTTTCAAGTCCGCATTGGAGGTTTCTAATGTTCTTCCAGTTGTGGAACCTTTTAAATCCGATTCCCCGTCTGAAATTAAAACAACCATGCGTTTTCGGCCGCTCTCCGGCCCAGACAGACCAAAAGCATAACTTAATCCCAATCCAATGTCCGTATTGCCGGAGTAGCCGGAAGCATCCATCAGATTTTTTAAAGCGTCCCTGTCTTCCTGAGACTTTACCGAAGCCGGAGCTGCTGATGTAACAATCTGATCATTGTAAGCCACAAAACCAATCCGTATGTCAGCACTGTGAACAGTATCCACAAATGCCTTTACCATCCCCACTGCCGTATGATCCGGATCATTGGTTTTCATGGAACCGCTGTAGTCCATGACAAACATTACGTCAAGCCCGTTTTTTTTACTGGCTATTTCCTCTGCGGATACAGGGAACGTAACAGATAGAAAAGCAAAACATAATAGAACCGCCATTACTGCATTTAATCTCTTCATATACGCCCACACCTTTGTATTAATTTGTTAGTTACATTATAATACAAAAATCATCAAAAAAACCGTTCATGTAATATTTAGCACGCTACATGTAATTTTTGGTAACAAATAGTCCTTTTTTTACATAATTTTATACTTTTTATTACCATAAATTTTCTTTTCATTCGTTAAAGGGCAAAATCAGATTATCTATATCCAGGTTATCCAGACCCTCAGCAGGAATCATTCCCTCAAACTTTATGTCGATATGAAATAATGAAGACAGGAGACCACCAGGCTGTCTGACAAACCATTTGTTCCCATATTGGATTGTCTCTGCGCAAAAGCAATATCGTGTACCTTCAAGTTCAAACACAATCAGCGTGTTCCCAATGTCTTCAGCACCGTATCGTTCTGACTGTTTTGATTTCATGTTCTGATAACCACTTAATTCGTTGTATTCCGGCAATTGCTCCGGAATAATATACCCCAGAATTTTCATGGAACTTAAATCCACATTGTTTGACAATCTGGTTAGTTTTACAGATAAATCCTCATGTCCCTCAACAAGTTGTTGACTGTTTTCCATTCCCTTGTAAAGGGCCAAATCCATGTATTGAGTTATAAGATTCTGTTCAATCTCTGATTTCCTTTTTTCAATATTGATATCTCTTATAAAATTATTTACTGCAGGAAGTGCAAATAACTGTTCGGTTTCATACCCTCCACTACTCTCTAAAGCATATTGAAAATTATAATGGTCCACATAACTTTCTAATGCAAACGTTTTTAACGCCTTGTCCGGATCGCCTCCTGCAAGATTATCCAAATATGCTTTTACAGCCAATTGAGGGGAATCAAAACCTTCTGCTTCAATTCTGACTGGTGCCAGTATTCCTGTATTATCTTCTTGTTTAAGTAGATTTTTTGTAAAATCTGGTATAAACTGTCTGATTTTCTCATCATCCGCTGCTTCCAGCGGTACAGTCCCCACGGTATACCATTCTAAACCATCCATTTGAGTTAGATATCCACCTAAATGAAGATTAAACCATCTTCCATCTTTTTTTATTACTTCAAAAAAAAGACAATATTTGTTCCCCTCTAATTCAATAACAGCTACAGAGTATACAATTTTTTCACCAAAATTATCTTGTGCAGCCTTTACCATATACTCCTCATAACTTTGTCTGGCATTTGGATCAATCAGATCATCCTCCTTAATAAATCCCATCAGCTTCATTGAAGCAAAATCCACAGCCTTAATATGGTTCTCTATCTTTTCTACAAATTGCTTTGCATCTTCGTGATTCTTGATACTGACAGGATCTTCTCCATCCAAATTTAACCCACAGAGGATTGAATACTGCCGCCTGATATCATCTGTATTAATATTTTCTGCAAAAGTATCTCTCATACGATTAAAATCCCCATCCCTAAGTCCTTCTAAATAAGCTGTCACTGCGTTCTCCGGCGAATCGAATCCAGCCCGGACTGTTGTCTGGGACGTATTTATAGTCTCTTTTCGCTTAGACAATTCCGGCTGCATTTCTGAAATAACTTTCTTTCCTTCCTCCACTTCAGACTTCTCCGGCCCGGAACAGGCAGAAACTGCCGTGGTCACCAGCAATGCCGCCGCAATTACCAAAGCGAATTTTCTTTTTTTAATCATCCTCACTATCCTCCTGTTAGTTTTAAACTGATAAGAATTCCAAAGTCATCCACTTAATTAAATCAGTTACATTATAATACAAATTTTGACATTTTTTCGCATCATGTAATAATTAGCAGCCTACATGTAATTTTTGGTAAAAAAAGAAAAGCAGCTTTTAACTGCTCTTCCAAGATAATCACTATTATGAAATATTAAAGTTTCCACTGCACAAGGACCCTTCCTGCTTTCCCTCCCCCATAAACAACATCACGGCGCATATCCTCACCATATACGGAATCATCCACTGATTAAAAACAGTATATACAGGTGTCGGTGCAGTCATCTGCCCGAAAAATCCATAGGCATCCAAATCCGACATTAAAATCTGATAATCCTGCCACTCTTTAAAAGAGCATAAAACAGCGAAACCAATCGTTATGACTGCTCCTGCAATAAAATGCTTTAAACTGGTTTTATCAATGCATAAAACCTGGCTTTTGTTTTTCAGAGACATTCTCATCACAATAATTACCATACAAAATACGGTAACTATTTTAATTGCCATAAATATCGTGACAGCTATGGGATATGATTCAATAAAGAATGAAATCAGGTTATGAAAGATGTATATTATTATTTTTTCCAGAATGACTCCAATAATAAGGTACAAATGCAGGATCTTTTTGTATCCCTGCCACTGACCGTCTCTTTTTGATCTCCAGTCTGATAAAATGAATAACAGGAGAATCACTTCTCCATATATAACAGCTATCTCCAAAAGAGACCGGATCAGATAGTGAACAGCAACAGGAAGCGGCGGCAGCAATATAATAACATCTGTAAATATGCGGCTTATAAACCTGCAGCTTCCTTCCAGCCAGACAAGCCCCCCCATCAGCATGATAATAAAGTAATAGTTTAATCTTTTTGTCATCTTATTCCCCATTTACCTTGCAATTTTAAATCTGACACCACCCCATCGTTTCAAACATGATCTCCTCCACTTCCTTGCGCCTGCTGCGGCTGACCGGGAGGCAGGTTCCATCCATTAATTCCACCACGTCATTGGAGAACCTGGCAATCTGGCTGAAGCTGACCAGATAGGATTGGTGTATTCTGATAAAACGAAATTTACGGTCTTTTAATTCGTTTTCAATCTCTTCCAGACTTTTGTATAATCTGTGTCGGCCTTCTTCACATGCAATCTCAGTCAGACGGAGCTTGCTTTCAAAATACAGCACTTTCTTTAAATATACCTGGCATTCGGTTCTGCCATATTTAAAGTGGTAATATAAGTCTTTTGTTTCGATCAGATTCATAATGTGACTGAAATTATTATTAAATTCAGGATCCCTGACTGGTTTTACAAGGTATCCTATGGGCGCCGAACGGAAAGCCTGATTGATATATCTCTGGTGAGATGTCATAAATACAATTTGTACCATGCGGTCAAATTCGCGGATCCGCTCTGCAGCCATCAGTCCATTCATGCGTTTCATCTCGATATCCATATAAATGATGTCATAACGCTTTCCTAAATAAACAGCTCTGACAATTTCATCACCATCACAGAAAGTCTCCACATCCAGATCCATTTCTTTTTCATTCCCAATCCTGCGCAAACGCGTTTCTGCTTCCAACAGCAGCAGATGGTCATCATCACATACTCCAATTTTCAACATGGCCTCTCCTCCTATTATCCAGCAATCTCCGAAATCAGTTTTCTACAGATTTGCTTCCTTATCAAATATTAACAGTTTGCCAATTTTGTTTGTTAACGGTCTCAGCATATAACTATTTTCGACAACTTTCAACCCAAGTGCCAAAATTATACACGTTGAGTTCCAAAATTGACACATTTATTTTTTTCTAAGTTACATTTATTATATTGAAATGATATTTTTTTGTCAATTTATAATCAAAATTTTACAGAATTCTAATAAAAAACGAAAACAGAGATGACCGGCATGACCTCCAAAAGAGGCATACCGGTCATCTCTGTTTTCATCTTAACAATTCAGGCACCCGTCCCGGAATTATTAATTACCTTATCGATAAATATCGATACATACTCCTTGCAAAACTGGGTTCCTGCTCCCTTGCGCAGCTCACTGACCGCAATCTCTTTTGACAGCGCATGGCGGTAACTTCGTTCACTGATCATTGCATCATAGGCGTCTGCTATGGCGATAATTCTGGACTGTATGGGAATCTCCTTCCCCTTCAGCCCTTTGGGATATCCGCTTCCATCCCAGCGTTCATGGTGGGCAAGCACGTAATCCGCCATTTCTGACAGCTCATTCACTGTGCTTAAGATCCGGTATCCGATTTCGGGATGCTTTTTAATTTCTCCCCATTCATCCACGTCAAGCTTTCCGTTCTTATTAAGGATGCCTTCCTCAATCGCCACCTTGCCGATATCGTGAAGAAGTCCGACTGTCTTTAATTCCTTAATGTCATCCTCCTGAAGTTCAAGGGCTACTCCCATCTTTTCACACAGTTCTGATACACGCAGGGAATGCTGTTCCTCCCTGAAATTCTTTTCATGAAGTGCTGCCATAATGGTATAAATGGTTTTCCCTCTCATACTTGGACTTTCCATCAGTTTTTTCCTGTACATAAAATCTTCGGCTTTCTTTAAAACCTCTGTAATGGAATCGTCGCTGCTGCTCTTTATGCTGTATCCGAATGAGATTGAAAGCATGATTTTATTCACAGACTGAACCTTTGCCATGTCACTCATGGATGAAATCATCTTTTTAATCTCTTTTTCATCTGTATTCGGTGAAAAAATAACAAATTCATCTCCACCCAGCCGGCATATGATATCCTGGCTGCGGGTATTGTTCATAAGAACCACTGCTGCTTTACGTATGTACTCATCACCTGCTGTGTGGCCAAAGGAATCATTGATCAGCTTCAGACCATTAATATCCGCCATGGTGATCACCAGCGGATAGTGATAATCCTGGTTTAAAAGCCTTAGCTGCTCTTCAAAATATCTCCGGTTATACAGACCGGTGAGAGGATCATGGTAGCTTAAATAATTCAGCCTCTCTTGGGCCTGCCTGCGCTCTGTTATGTTATTGATAATCAAAGCCAGCTGGCATTTCCCGGGACAAAATACAATCACCTCATAGTAAATGCCTGTCCTGTGCTGGAACCGCTCGTAGCGGGCAGGCTCACCGGTTTTCGCAGTCTTTAAAAGAAGCTCCCATATATCAGGTTCCAGAGTATCATGGATATCACAGAAATATCTCCCCAGAACAGATTCTTCCCGGTCACAGGCCAGTTCCTCATAACATGGATTTACATCTATCAGTTTATAGTGCCTGATATCGGTTTCACTCTCTCCCTCAAACAGTGCCATTCCAAGCTGCATATGGGCGATGATTGTCCGATATTTTTCTTCACTCTCCATGAGCTTCTGATCATAAAGACCGATCTTCTCATACTGCATCTTCAGTTCTTCATAACTTCTGCACAGCTCTTCTTCAGCGAAGCCGGCTTTGTTTAACAGTCTTAATATCACATAGTATAAAAATACGGAAGTACAGAATACAAACAGGATTCCCTTCATCATGCTTAAAAGCATGGATTCCCGGGAATTGCTGACAATGGCTGGAACCAATCTGTCAGAACAAAATATCCAGAACAAACCCAGCAGGAAATAACTCACGCAGATCTTAATTCCTTCCTGCTTCAATTCCTTTCTGCTCTTATTTAACATAAGGAAATGTTCCCTCAGCCTTTTCCACATACCGCCCCTCCTTTGATGATTTTATTATACACGATTTTCATTCTTCTGAAAACCGATAAGTGATATTTTTCTATAGCTGGAAAAAACTGACAATAAAAAACACGGTCTTAAAAAGCCGTGTCTTCCAAATGAAAAATTTAAATTTTACCGGGGCATGACATCAATGTCCTTTAACTCCCGCGGATGTTCTGCCTCTAAAAGAAACACATCAGACATGTGGGCCGCAATAATTTTTTTCCCGCCTCTGTCTCCAGTGAGCTCCATCAGTTTTTTTCTGTATCCGCTGGAGAATATGGCTGGATTGCCTAATTCCCCTCTGAAACATAAACAGGCAAGCCCTTTCCGGCTTTCCCAAAAGCCTCTCACCAGTGCCTCTATGGTGGAAGACTGTAAATAGGGCTGGTCACAGACTGCAAATAAGAAATCCGTGTCATCCGTTTCCAGTTCCTTTAGTGCAAGATGGATGGAATGAGAGATTCCAAGTCTGCTGTCCCTGTTTGCAATGATCTCATATCCGGAATCTTTCATACGTTCCATAATATCATCATACTGGGTGACAATCAGTTTTCTGGAAAATAATCCATCCGGAAGATGTTCTATTGCTTCTATAATATGCCTGTACATGGGCTTTCCGTTTATTTCATAAAGCAGCTTATTGCCGTTAAATCTTAAGCTGTCCCCCGCTGCCAGAAGAATCAGTGTCATATTCATTCTGAAACCCTTTCTTTTTCAGTAAGAAGCTTCTTTCTAAGGCTTAATACAGCCTCCAATACTCCACCTCCAATGGCAGAGGCTTTATCTGAAATGGTATAACAGTGCCCGATTACTCCTCTGGGATCAATATCTCCTGATTTCATCCCGGTGAAGACAGTCACGCCATCCTGAAGCAGCCCTCTTACCACGCCGCCTACTTCAGCAAATACAGGAACGTCATCCACATATCCAACCACATCTCCCAGATTTACCACAGCTCCAATGGTGACAGCAGGGTGAAACACGCCTTTACCCACAGAACGGATAATCCGTTCTTTATCATAACCGCCGATGATTCCAGGGACTCCTGTGTTGGGTACTGCACTTCCCTTCCAGATGCACCGGCCCAGGTCGTGACCGCGTTTGGTCTCCACCACTCCATGGCAGTCCACGCCTGCCGTAAAACCAGGCCCCACTCCTATAACGATATCTGCATCTGTAATCTTTGTTCCCAGATTCCGCTTCGCTATAATGGCATCTACAACCGCATCCGGCTTCAACTCCTTCCGGATGCGGCATTCCTCATCAACCACCACTGCCACATGGTCCCTTGACAGGGTCTCCTCTATCTCTTCCATACTGCGGCATAATACTCCGGTAACATCCTCCACTTTGGCCCTGCCTTCATAAACAGCTCTGGAAAATGCCACAGTGCGCCTCACTGTAGTTGGTACCGGAACTTCCGTCATAACAATGGAAAACCCGCAGCGCTGCAGGCGGCAGGCGATTCCGGAAGCCAGGTCACCTGCGCCTTTGATCAATATCTTCATCCTACCAGCCCTTTCCAAATCCGCAGTTTGGATAATGACATTCATCGCAGGAGAGGCAGAGTCCTCCTTTTCCAAGCTTATCCAGTTCTTCTTTTGTCACCGGATCGTCTGCCATCAGTCTTGGCAGGACTAAATCAAACACCGTTCTTTTTGCATACATCACACAACCAGGAAGTCCTGCTACCGGTATATTCTTCCCATCTTTCCTGTAATAGGAAAGAAGGAACATGGCTCCTGGCAGAACCGGCGCGCCATAAGATACCACTTTGGCACCTGTACTGCGGATTGCAAGAGGCGTTTTATCATCAGGATCCACGCTCATGCCTCCGCTTACCAGAACCATATCTGCTCCCTGACTGATAAAATTAAGAATCGCCTCAGTCGTATGCTCCGGATTATCATCAGTTACGGTCTGCCCCAGAATTTCTCCTCCAAACTCTTCTGCCTTGGCTCTTAAAACGGGGCCAAACGCGTCCTTGACCTTTCCGCAGTACACTTCACTTCCGGTTGTTACAATACCGACTTTCTTATTTTTATATGGCAGAATGGAAAATATCTTTTTTCCGCCGCACATGTTTTTCACCGCTTCCATTTTATCTTTCCTGATCACCAGTGGAATAACCCGGGTTCCGCACAGCTTGTCCCCTGGCTCCACAGGTGTATTGGGATGTCTGGAAGCAATCATCATATCTCCTGCACTGTTTACGGAATCAAGCAGACCGGTATCTATTTTCAGAAGTCCGCGTATGGTGGATTTTAATTCTATTTTTCCCTCTTTTGCATCGCCTCTGTCCATATGGTCGTTGATGCATAATTCACACAGTATTTCAGCCGCCTCATTTTCATGATACATCGTCTCGTCCTTTTCCCATACATACAGATGCGCTTTCCCCATGGACAGCAGAACAGGAATGTCTTCCTCTGTCACCACATGTCCTTTACGGAATCTCGCCTCCTTTGACACTCCAGGTATGATCTGGGTCATATCATGGCAAAGAACCTGCCCCACTCCGTCTTCCGTTCTGATTTCTTTCATCTTGTTAACCCCTTTCCTGTTTCTGTAAATGTGTGATTATCCTTAGAATTTTGTATCCTGCCCGGATTCCTTAAAACAGGCTGCTGCACAATACTCCGCCCATTGTTCTCCCATGTCCTCTGCCACTTCCCGGGCACTGGACAGCTGCAGTTCATCATCTGCTTTGTTCATAAGAATCCGATACTCCATGGACTCCGCTCCCTTTCTGGTTCCATTGGTGCTGGTCAGGATTCTGACTGCATCACCAGGAGTAATCCGGTCTTTCATCGTCTGACTGCCAAATATCTGGGGCGCCAGTTCATGGCGGAAACATTTCTTTTCCCATGGCTCTCCAATGCAGTCAAGCCCCATACACCCGATCACTGCATAAGTACCTTTTGGTATAACCGGTTCCCTCATCGCCGGTATCTTAATGGGAAGACGTTTTGCCCCATCCGCCTCAACAAGAAGCACATCACAGAGGCTTAACAGTTTTTCCAGTTCAGACAGTTCCATTCCTTTCAGTTTTTCCTCTCCGGCAGGCAGGCCGGTCACCAGTACCCAGCCTGCCAAAGAAGAATATTCCTTATGACCGGAAATAAAATCACTGACTGTTTTCCAGTCAGCCGCTTCTGCAACAATCCTGTCAACAGGGTAGAAGATATGTGTGCTGGTCGTTACAATTACCCGCTTTCCCTGACCCGCCAGTTCATCGGCAAGGCAAAACATGGCGGTTGTCTTACCGCCTCCGCCGGTAAAAGCAACAATCATCGGTTCTACCAGGGGAAGGCGGAGCGCCTCCCACAAAGAATCCTTTTTCTCCGGCTGTATTTTTCCTTCTGATACTTCAAAAGCATACGCGTTTTTTAATTTCATCAGGGTAACTCCATCGGTCTTTTTCTTGGCACATAAGAACCTGTTTTTTCCAATAGTACTTCGCCGTTTTTAGCAGCCAGTCTGCCTTTTAAAAATACAAGCTCGGCTTTTCCCTCAACAGGAATTCCTTCAAAAGGACAATAATCCACATGGGCAGCCTGATTTTCAACAGACATCGTCCATCTGGCATCAGGATTTAATACCACAATATCTGCGTCACTTCCAGGAGCTATAACCCCTTTCTTTGGATAAACACCGTAAAGCTTTGCTGGATTTTCGGAAAGCAGACGGCACATCTGTTCCACAGTAAGGCCATTCTTTTTTACTCCAAAGCTGTACATTAAGGCAGGACGCGCCTCCACTCCGGGCATACCGTTTGGTATCTTTGTAAAGTCATCCCTGCCTGCTGCCTTCTGGGCAGTAGTGAAGCTGCAGTGGTCGGTGGAAACCGTCTGAATCTGATCCGCCTTTAAAAGCTCCCACAGCCGCTGTCTGTCTGATTCCTTCTTAATCGTTGGTGAAATCACATACTTACTTCCCTCAAAGCCGGGGAGGTCATAAACTTCTTCATTAAAAATCAGATACTGGGGGCAGGTTTCCACATAAACCTTCTGTCCTCTTTCTCTTGCATATAATATCTCTTTATAACCGGCTTCTGAGCTTAAATGTACGATGATAACCGGACAGTCCGCCACCTGGGCGATCTTTAGAAGACGGCCTGCTGCTTCCGCCTCTACCGCCGCAGGTCTTGTCTTTTTATGGGCATTAACGGAAAAATTACCTTTTGCTTTTTCTTCCTCGACCAGTGCCTCTATGATTCCCTTGTTTTCACAGTGTACACCGGCAATTCCTCCGGCCTCTTTTAAACGCTTTAAAATCTGGTATATCTTTTTATCCGCCATATACATCTCATCATAAGTCATATACAGCTTAAAGGAAGTCACCCCCTCAGAAATGATGGTGTCAAGTTCTTCGCTTACTGAATGGTTCCAGTCCGATATTGCCAGATGAAACCCATAATCACAGGATGCCTTGCCATCCGCCTTTTTATGCCATTGATCCAGTGCCTGATGGAGACTTTCCCCCTGGTACTGGGTGGCAAAATCGATGATCATGGTAGTTCCTCCGGCTAAAGCCGCTCTGGTTCCGGACTCAAAATCATCTGCAGTTACGGTGCCTGCCACATGAAGATCAAAATGTGTATGGGCATCAATAAATCCAGGAAACAGAAGTCTGCCGGATACATCGATTACATCTGCCGCCCCATCTTTAATTTCCTGTTCTACAGCCAGAATCGTTCCATCCTCCATGAGGACATCTGCCGCAACAGTCCTGCTTCCCGAAATTACTGTTCCGCCTTTCAACAACGTCTTCACAGCAAATCCACTTCCTTTCTTATGATCCGGTTTGCTGTCTGCATACCGGTCTATATCATCTATTTTCCCTTTTTCCCGGTTTCTTGTCAATCCCAAAAAGGCGCAGAGAAAACGATTTTCTCCTGCGCCCTTTCCCCGGTTATTTTTTCTTTTTCCGATATGCCGTCTCTTCCAAAGGCAGGGAGGTACGAAATACTCCGTCATACTTATAATAAGCACCCTGCACAGCCGGTGCCGTAGGAATGGAGGTGATTTCTCCGATTCCGATTGCCCCGTAGGCCAGAGGATCGTGATTGCGTTCTACGATAATGCTCTTAACATCCGGCGTCCTGTCCGCACGAAACAGCCCCAGTGTCCCGAATTTTGCAAGGGGGACACCATGATCCAAAGGAAATTCCTCCGTCAGGGCATATCCCAGCGACATGATCACACCGCCTTCAATCTGTCCTTCTACAGACAGGGGATTGATAGCTTTTCCCACATCATGGGCAGCTATCACCTTTTCCACGGTGCCGTCTTCCTTTAAACAGACCACCTGGGTTGCAAAGCCGTAGGCCACATGGGAGACCGGATTCTTCTTTTCGCTTCCCATGGGATCTGTAGCAGCCAGATACTCTCCAAAGTATTCTTTTCCATTTAAAGAAGACAGGTCTTTCCCGTCCTTTAAGTCATTAAGGATCAGACCGCATGCCCGTATCGCAGCCTCTCCGGTTACCAGAGTCTGCCGGGAGCCGGAGGTGGTTCCGGAATCAGGAGCCAGATTGGTCTCTGCAGCCACATAGATTACCTGATCTCCTGTTATGCCAAGTGTCTCACAGACGATCTGCTCCAGAACGGTTCCAAGTCCCTGACCGATGCAGGATGCACCTGATCTGATATGGACCTTCCCATCTTCGATGGTAAGCCTGCACCTGCCCCAGTCAGGAAGTCCCACACCTACACCGGCATTTTTCATGGCACAGGCAATTCCTGCATAAGGGCTGCTTTCATAAATATCCTTTACTGCAAGAAGGGTTTCCACAAGCGCTGTTCCTTCTGCAGCGATCTGGCCGTTTGGAAGTTCCTGTCCCGGCCTTATGGCATTGCGGTAGCGGATTTCCCAGGGACTGATCCCTGCCTTCTCTGCAAGCAGGTTTAAGTTGCATTCTATGGCAAAACAGCTTTGTGTAACTCCGAATCCGCGAAATGCTCCTGCAGGCGGATTATTGGTATAAACAGCTGTTCCCTCGATGTCGATGTTCTGATAATTATAGGGACCTGCTGCATGGGTGCAAAGCCGCTGGAGCACAGGTCCTCCCAGGGAGGCGTAGGCTCCGGTATCCGTTATGACAGTTGCGGTCATGCCGGTGAGGTAACCGTTCTCATCACAGGCCGTGGTAAATTCCATGGATGCAGGATGACGCTTTGGATGAACCATCATGCTTTCTTTCCTGGTCAGCTTTACCTTAACCGGTCTGCCTGTGTAGTAGGACAAAAGAGCCGCGTGATGCTGAACGGACATATCCTCTTTTCCGCCGAATCCGCCCCCTACCAGCTTATTGATCACATGAACCTTTGAAAGCTCCCAGCCAAGCATTCCGGCACATTCCTTTTGCGTATCGTAAGTTCCCTGATCAGAAGAATAGATAACAGCTTCTTCCTTTTCCCGGTCCACTATGGCTATGGCACACTCCGGCTCCAGAAAGGCATGTTCGGTAAATGGGGTGTCATAATGCATGGTTACAGAATAAGCGGAACTCTCTATTGCTTTTTTTGCATCTCCTCTTACCAGATGTTCATGGGCTAAAATATTACCGGTATCATGAACCAGAGGTGCATCCGGCTTTAAAGCTTCCTGCGGCGAGAAAACTCCTGGAAGCTCTTCGTAGTCAATCTTGATTAACCCCTTGGCTTCTTCCAGTATCTCCGGAGTATCGGCCGCTACAAGACAGACTGCATCTCCCACATATCTGGTGATTTCTCCTTCCGGAATCATGGTATCCCAATCTTTTTTTAAATGTCCCACTTTATTCCTTCCCGGAATATCCTTAGCTGTTAAAACTGCACGGACTCCGGGCAGCGCTTTTGCCCTGGAACTGTCTATGGAGAGAATTCTGGCCCTGGGATACCGGCTCCGTACTGCGCCGCCGTAGATCAGGCCTTCCACTTCCATATCATCCACGTATTCACCGTAACCCAGGACTTTTTCCGGCACATCCAGGCGGTGAACCCGCTGTCCCACAGACTTTACTTCAGGAGCCTTTAAATCCCTGGCATCTTCACGCAGCAGCCTGGCTGCAAGAAGAATGGCATCAATAATCTTCTTATATCCGGTACAGCGGCAGATATTCCCCCTCACTGCAAAAGCAGCCTCTTCCCTGGTCGGATCAGGATTTTCATCAATTAAAGCCTTCGCACAGATTACCATACCGGGAATGCAGAAACCGCACTGAACAGCTCCTGCCTGCCCAAAGGCATAGACAAACACTTCTTTTTCTCTGTCAGACAGTCCCTCCACCGTCATGACAGATTTTCCCTCCATCCTGGCGGCCTTCTGAACACAGGCTTTTACAGCCTTTCCGTCTATTAAGACCGTACAGGTCCCGCAGGCACCCTCACTGCATCCGTCTTTCACAGACTTAAGCCCCAGATCGGTTCTTAAAACATCTATCAGCTTTCTTTCTTCCGGTACCGTTACGGTCTTACCGTTAACCAGGAAACGAACCATTGCTTCACCCACTTTCTTATCCTAAAAGATAATCGTAGTCTTTTATGACGGTTTCCACAATCTTTAAAAGTCCCTCCGGAACTGCACCAACCTGCTCCCCTGCTTTCCCCGTATAGAGCTTTCCCAGATACCGGATCAGGAATGTACCGGTTTTTCTGTCGGTTACAGTGAAGCCCTGATTTTTACTGTTATTTAAATCAGCTTCATTTGCAAACAGAGTGAATTTATCTAAATACGGAGCGCTGTCATATGGACAAAAGCTTCGGCAGTTTCCGCATTCATTACATAAATAATCCACATGGAGTATCTGATGCTTTGTTAATCCCGGAATCAGGAGTGCCAGATTGGCGCGGTTTGGACAAACCTCTGCGCAGTTTTCACAGATACTTTTACATCCAAGGCATCTGGTGCTTTCTTCCTGACCATTCAGAGTCTCTTTTAATATTCCCCTTCTGCCGTAAAGCTTGGTATCATCAGATGATGTGCCGTCAAAATCCCTTGCAGCCTTTTTCCCCAGAATGGATTCAGCTGCCATCCTTGCATCTCTTATGGCTTCCACCACTGTTCCTGGACCAAAAAGACCATCTCCCACTGCATAAATTCCTGGTACACTCGTTTCCAGAGTCTCCTCATTCACAAGCACTCTTCCCCTGTCTGTTAATTCAATTCCGTTCTTTAAATAAAACTCTTTTGGTACTCCCTCACCAACTGCTGCTATGACCGTATCTGCAGGTATGGAAACGGTCTCTTTCGTCTCTGTAACAGCCCTTCTTCCGCTTTCATCTGCTGCAGAAAGCTTCATCACACTGCAGATGAGCTGGCCGTTACTCCACTCTGTGGGAGCTAAAAGTTCCATAAATTTTACCCCATCCTGCATGGCCAGCAGCAGTTCTTCCTCATCTGCAGGCATGTAACGTTTCGTTCTCCGGTAAATGAGAGAAACATCTTTCACACCATGGGTTCTGACAGCTGCTCTTGCCGTATCCATGGCTGTATTTCCTCCGCCGATTACAGCAACTGCCTTTCCAATCTCCACGTTTTTATCCGTTTCCCTGTACTGATTCAGAAAATGCAGGGCATTCATGGCTTCGCCTGTTTTCAGATTCAAAACTCCGGGCTCGCTTGCACCTGCAGCCAGAATGATAAAATCAAAGCCCTCTTCTTTTAATGCAGCCAAATCTGTTATTTCCGCATTCAGCTTTACTTCTGCCCCATAAGAGAGACATAAATCGATATCATGATCAATCACGTCCCCTGAAATTCTAAAATCAGGAATGACGTTTCGTACTACGCCTCCAAGCCTTCCGCTCTTTTCAAAGATTGTAGCAGGCATGCCGTTCTTTGTCAGAAAATAGGCAGCAGAAAGGCCGGCCGGACCGCCTCCGATAATTGCAGTTTTTTTGCCTGTCAGTTTCCCTTTTTTTATGGTTTTCCGGTAATTGTCATATCCATTTACTGCACAAAGCAGCTTGGCTCCCCGTATATTAACCGGGGATTCGTAATGATTCCTGGTACACATATTCATACAGTTATGAGCACAAATGGAGCCGGTTATGAAAGGAAGTGGATTTTTCTCCGCAATCACCTCCATGGCCTCTTCATAGTTTCCCTGACCTGACAGTTTTAAATAGGTGGTTATATCCTGATGAATCGGACAGGCCTCCTGACAGGGTGCCGTATAGCAGTCAAGCAATGGCACTGTTTTTTTCATCTTCCTGTCTGGCAAAAGCTTTAAGGCTTTTTTATAATGAGAATCTGAAACGGAATCTTTGGCCAGTTTTGAAGTTTTTTTACGATCCACACCCTGAAATGAGACTCCCTTTTCTTTAGTCTTTTCCGCCATCTGAAGGAGTCTCTGGTAACCGCCCGGTTTTAAAAGGGTAGTGGCAACTGTAACCGGCCAGATTCCTGCATCTATAATGTCCCTGATGTTATGATAATCAGCTCCGCCGGAGAATGAAATCCGAAGCGCGCCTTCAAATTCTTTGGAAAGTCTGGCTGCCAGAGCCATGGACAGAGGGAAAAGTGACCTTCCCGACATATACATCTCCTGGCTTGGAAGCTCGTTATTCTTTACATCAACCGGGAAGGTATTGGTAAGCTTTACGCCAAACTCAAGCCTGCGCTCCTTCGCCAGTGCCATAAGCCTCTTTAGCATGGGGACTGCATCCTCATACTGAAGATCGTCAAGAAAATGGAACTCACCGAAGGAAATATAGTCATAACCCATCTGGTCCAGGGTATTTCTGGCAAATTCATATCCCAGCAGTGTGGGGTTACATTTAATAAAGGTATTCAGTCCCTTCTCTTCTATTAAATAGACTGCAATCCGCTCAATCTCCTGAGGCGGACAGCCATGTAAAGTAGAAAGAGTCACGCTGTTGCAGATCCGGGAAGAAATGGACTCAATATCCTCTTTTGTCATATTTTGAAACTGCTCTGAATGATCCAGAAGATACTGCCTGCAGGAATGGAACGTTTCCGTATCTTTCGCTTCCATCATGGAGTCAATAAAGGAATTGACTTTGGGGGATTTAATTCCCTCCAGGTCATACCCCACGCTCATATTAAACTGAAAGCCATCCATCCGGCCCAGTCCGTATTCTTTTGCCATAAAGGACAGTAAAAACCACGCTTTGATATATTCCTCCTGAGCCTGGGGAACATAAAGCTCCGTGGACCACTCACAATTGTAGCACTCATCCTCTGCCCTGATGCAGGGCTTTTCTACGGGAAGATCATCTCCGTCTAAAATCTGGACGGTCTTCAGTTCAAAGAAACGGCTTCCTGCATAGTAAGCAGCTGCAATGTTCTGGGCCAGCTGGGTATGGGGACCAGCCGCCGGTCCGATTGGCGTTTCAAGAGTTCTGCCAAAGAGTTCCCTGTTATATGACCCATCCGCCCGGTAAGGACGGTATACTCCGAAAACGGAGTCCTGTTTTTTCTGTTCTCCTGTTACCCAGTCCATTAATTGTGAAAACGGCATAGGTGTCATTTTGTCTCCCATTGATATCCTCCTGCATCCGGGCTTAATCTCAGTGATCTTTAAGCCCTGTATGAATATTCTCAGACTGTTTTTAACGTCCGTTGATCCGTGCAGCAAGCGCTCCCGCCGCTTCCCTGCAGTCTGCCATAAGCTTCTCTTCGTCAATTCCCGTAAGGATTCTGTCTTTCATAAGTACCTTGCCGTTACAGACGGTTGTAACCACACTGCGCCCGGTCATACCAAACAGAATATGACTGTTTGCGTTCTCTGCATTCATGGGTGTTAACGGGATATAATCCGTTACAATGACATCGGCAGCGGCACCCTCTTTTAATACTCCAAGCGGTTTCTTAAAATATCTTCCTGCAATCTTTGCATTTCCTTCAAAGAGCATCTTCGGAACCTCGCCCCATGCCGCATTGGGATCGCATAAATGGTGTTTATGGAGAACGTTGGCTGTCTTATAAGACTCCAGCATATCATGGGTATAGCCGTCTGTTCCAAGACCGGTTAAAATCCCACGCTTCACCAGCTCCATAGTGGGAGGGCATCCGCAGGCATTCCCCATATTGGATTCCGGATTGTGGACCACCATGGTGTCTGTATCAAGTATTAAGTCCATCTCATGGGGATTAATGTAAATGCAGTGTCCCAAAAGCGTCTTTTCCCCAAGAATCTGAAAGTCCATAAGGCGGTCAACAATCCGCTTGCCGTACTTATGAAGGCAGTCGTGGAGATCTTCAATGCCTTCTGCCACATGAATATGACAGCCTGTCCCGTCAGGCTTATGGGCTGCCGCAAATTCCATGGTCTGATCGGATATGGTAAACTGGGCATGCATTCCCATCATACCTGCAATCATGTCACGTTCATCAGAAAGAGCATGGCGGATAAACGCCTCATTCTCAAGAACTCCTTCCTTTGCTTTTTCCTCTCCTGCCCGGTCGGATACCTCGTAGCATAAGCAGGTTCTTACTCCGGTTTTAACCGCTGCATCCTCAATTTTAAATAAGGAGTCCCTGATTTGCCCAAAGCTGGCATGATGGTCAAAAACGGTTGTCACCCCGTTTTTAATGGAATCCACATATGTGGCCATCGCGCTTAAATAAACATCATCTAAAGTTAAATTCCTGTCTATGGTCCACCAAAGTCCGTCAAGAATCTCCAAAAAGCCGTGGGGATCGTATCCGTCAATGGCTAACCCTCTGGCAAAGGAGCTGTAAATATGCTCATGGGTATTGATAAAGGCAGGCATGATTACTCCTCCCCTGGCATCGATGTATTCCGCCTGGGGATATGCCTTTCTCATCTCACCAGTGGTGAGAACACGTTTTATAACCCCATCCTCCACAGCCACTGCACCGTCTTCCAGAAACGGATTCTTAAGATCTCTTGTGATCATTCTTCCATTACCGATTATCAGCATGATTCCATCTCCTTTTCAATTTTCTAATATACGAAAGCAAATTGCTTATTTTCTTATGTATACAAACCTGACAGAAGTATTTTCATGGTCCAGCACTTCATTTTCACAATTTGCTTACTTTTTATCTGATTTACCTTATATTTTTTATGCACATTATACCATGGTTCTCTGATAAAAACAGTGTATCATTTCATTTTCAGAATTGCAAGCATGAATTACAAAAATAATTAGCAAACCTAAAAATTTTTTAGAAAACCACTTGTATTTAAATTTTTTTATGCTATGATGAGTTTATCAATGATCCTGTAAGGAGGAGAAAAGAATGGATTCAAAGCTTCAGTTACTGACACAGATCGCACAGGGAGTCGCGGCTCACTTCGGCAGTCAATGCGAAGTGGTGATTCACGATCTGCGCAGGGAAAACATGGAAAGCTCCATCGTTTTTATAGAAAACGGCCAGGTCAGCAACCGTAAGATCGGAGACGGACCCTCTGAAATTGTTCTGGAGACTTTAAAAAAGGATCCTGATCTCTTAAAAGACCGTCTCTCCTATCTGACACGAACCGAGGATGGCAGAATTTTAAAATCCAGCACCATGTACATCAGGGGAAATGATCATACGGTAGACTACATCCTCGCCTTAAATTATGACATTACCGGACTGCTTACAATTGAAAATGCGGTGAAATCATTAATCTCCACCGGTGAAGCTGCCGGTGATCACAACAAAGAGCCTAAAAAAATCACTCATAACGTCAATGACCTGTTAGATACCTTAATCGAGCAGTCCGTGGCTTTGGTTGGAAAGCCCGTCGCCTTAATGAGCAAGGATGACAAGATCCTGGCAATCCAGTATCTAAATGACGCGGGTGCATTTCTCATTACCAAATCAGGCGACAAGGTCTCCAGTTATTTTGGTATCTCAAAGTTTACTTTATACAGCTACATGGATGCAAACAAAGAAAAGGCTTAAGTATCCGTCCAATGATACCCGTTAATTTTAATTTATTATAAAGGAGAATGTGCAGACATGAAACCAATCGAATGGGCTGTAAACACCATGCCAAAGACCGATGACAGTCATCTGCCTGTTATGTCACAGGAGGAGGTACAAAAGGCGAGAAGCTTTCACGAAAGCTTTCCCCAGTACAAAGAAACTCCTCTGACAAAGCTTCCCCATATGGCAGACCATCTGGGATTAGGTGAGATTTACATAAAAGATGAATCTTACCGGTTCGGCTTAAATGCCTTTAAGGTTTTAGGCGGATCTTACGCCATGGCCAGATATGTGGCAAAGCAGACAAAAAAGGAAGTTTCTGATCTCCCCTATCAGGTGCTGACCTCAGAAGCTTTAAAGAAAGAATTCGGTCAGGCCACCTTTTTCACCGCAACTGACGGCAACCACGGAAGAGGCGTTGCCTGGGCTGCCCGCCAGCTTGGTCAGAAGGCAGTTGTCTTTATGCCAAAAGGGACTACAATGAACCGCTTTAACAACATCAAAGCGGAAGGAGCAGAGGTAACCATCGAGGAATTCAACTACGACGAATGCGTCCGCATGGCTGCAGATGCTGCTTCAAAGGTGAAAAACGGCGTGGTGGTCCAGGATACTGCCTGGGACGGCTACGAGGAAATCCCTGCCTGGATCATGCAGGGCTACGGCACCATGGTCATGGAAACAGATGAACAGCTTAAGGAATACGGCTGTGAAAGACCTACCCATGTCTTTGTTCAGGCAGGTGTGGGATCTCTTGCCGGAGCAGTGGTGGGATACTTTAATAACCGTTATCCGGGGAATCCTCCTGTCTGTGTTGTGGTTGAAGCGGATGTGGCAGCCTGTCTTTATGAAGGAGCGAAAGCCGGAGACGGTAATATCCGGATCGTGGACGGCGACATGCAGACCATTATGGCCGGTCTTGCCTGTGGAGAACCCAATACCATTTCCTGGGATATTTTAAAGAATCATACGGATACCTTTATCTCTGCACCTGACTGGGCTGCCGCCGCAGGCATGAGAATGCTGGCTGCGCCAATAAAGGGAGATACTCCTGTTACATCGGGAGAATCAGGAGCTGCACCGTTTGGAGTTCTGGCTTCTATAATGAAAGATGACTCCTGTCAGGCTTTAAGAGATCACCTGGGACTTAATAAAGATTCTAAAGTTCTGCTTTTTTCAACAGAGGGAGATACTGACCCGGACCGTTACAAAGCCATTGTCTGGGAAGGAAAAGAACGTTAACCATTTCATAAAAACCGGAGGTTAAAAACATGGATTACGAAAAAATCAAAGAAGCAGCAAAAAGCTACGAAGCAGATATGACAAAATTTCTGCGTGACATCGTTCAGTTTCCAGGAGAAAGCTGCGATGAAAAAGCTCATATCGACCGGATTGCACAGGAGATGCAAAAGCTTGAGTTTGACAAGGTGGAGATCGATCCCATGGGCAATGTGCTTGGATTTATGGGAACCGGAAAAACACTGATCGGCTTCGATGCCCACATTGATACGGTAGGAATTGGCAACAAATCCAACTGGAACTTCGACCCCTACGAAGGCTACGAAACTGATACGGAGATTGGCGGAAGAGGCGTTTCCGACCAGTGCGGCGGACTGGTATCTGCTGTTTACGGAGCCAGAATCATGAAGGATTTAGGTCTTTTAAATGATAAATATACCGTTCTGGTTACCGGTACCGTTCAGGAAGAAGACTGCGACGGACTTTGCTGGCAGTACATTATCAATGAAGATAAGATCCGCCCGGAATTTGTAGTTTCCACAGAGCCCACTGACGGAGGTATCTACCGCGGCCAGAGAGGCCGTATGGAAATCCGTGTGGATGTAAAGGGTATCTCCTGCCACGGCTCCGCACCGGAGCGTGGAGACAATGCAATCTATAAGATGGCTGATATTCTTCAGGATGTCCGTTCTCTTAACGAGAATGATGCCGCTGATGACAAGGAGATCAAGGGACTTGTTAAGATGCTTGATGAATCACAGAATCCACAGTGGAAGGAAGCAAACTTTTTAGGAAAAGGCACCATTACTGTTTCAGAGATTTTCTTCACTTCACCAAGCCGCTGTGCAGTAGCAGACTCCTGTTCTGTTTCCTTAGACCGCCGTATGACAGCAGGGGAAACCTGGGAAAGCTGTCTGGATGAGATCCGCAGCCTGCCAAATGTTAAGAAATACGGAAACGATGTTACCGTTTCCATGTATGAGTATTCCCGTCCTTCCTATAAAGGCCTTACCTATCCCATCGAATGTTACTTCCCAACCTGGGTCATTCCTGAGGATCATAAAGTAACCAGATCATTGGAAGAAGCTTATAAGTCCTTATACGGGGATACCAGAATCGGTGCAAAAGAGACTGTCTCCATGCGGACTGCCCGTCCTCTCACCGACAAATGGACCTTTTCCACCAACGGCGTCTCCATTATGGGACGCAACCAGATTCCATGCATCGGTTTTGGACCGGGAGCAGAAGCCCAGGCCCATGCGCCCAATGAAAAGACCTGGAAGCAGGATCTTGTCACCTGTGCAGCCGTATATGCCGCACTTCCCACTGTTTACTGCAAAGAATAAAACTAAAATCAGGAGGCTTACCACATTATGAAAACCTTACAGGATTATATCGACAAACTGAATTCCTTAAATTTCAAGGAGATGTACGAAAATGACTTTTTTCTAACCTGGGAGAAAACGGACGACGAGCTGGAAGCGGTCTGGACCGTTGCAGACGCTCTCCGCTTTATGAGAGAAAACAACATCTCCACAAAGGTTTTTGAGAGCGGACTTGGAATCTCCTTATTCCGCGACAACTCCACCCGCACCCGCTTCTCCTTTGCCTCTGCCTGCAACCTTCTCGGACTGGAAGTACAGGATTTAGACGAAGGAAAATCCCAGATCGCCCATGGAGAAACTGTTCGTGAAACTGCCAACATGATCTCCTTCATGGCAGATGTCATCGGTATCCGTGACGATATGTATATCGGAAAAGGAAACGCCTATATGCATCAGGTTTCTGATGCCGTGACAGAAGGATATAAAGATGGAATTCTGGAACAGAAGCCGGCACTTGTAAACTTACAGTGCGACATCGACCACCCAACACAGACCATGGCTGACATGCTTCATATCATTCATGAGTTCGGCGGTATCGAAAACTTAAAGGGCAAGAAGCTGGCCATGACCTGGGCTTACTCTCCTTCCTACGGAAAACCCTTATCAGTCCCTCAGGGTGTGATCGGATTAATGACACGTATGGGAATGGAAGTGGTACTTGCTCATCCGGAAGGCTATGAGGTAATGCCGGAAGTATTAGATGTTGCAAAGGGCAATGCAGAAAAATCCGGAGGCTCTTTCCGCGTATCCAATGATATGGCAGATGCCTTCAAGGATGCTGACATCGTTTATCCTAAGAGCTGGGCACCATTTGCAGCCATGGAAAAGAGAACCGATCTTTACGGCAATGGCGACATGGACGGAATCAAAGCGCTTGAGAAGGAACTTCTGGCTCAAAATGCCAATCACAAGGACTGGTGCTGTACGGAAGAACTGATGAAGACCACAAAAGATGGCAAAGCTCTCTATCTTCACTGCCTCCCTGCAGATATCAATGATATCAGCTGCAAGGACGGAGAAGTGGAAGCTTCCGTATTTGACCGTTACAGAAATCCTCTTTATAAGGAAGCCAGCTATAAGCCATACGTAATCGCTGCCATGATCTTTTTAAGCAAATTCGAAAATCCCCAGGAAGTATTTAAAAAGCTGGAGGAAAAGAAATCACCGCGTAAGTTCTCAATCTGACCAAGGGGATCACTCATATGGAGAAAAAAAAGAGAATTGTAATTGCCCTGGGCGGAAACGCCCTTGGCAATACCCTGCCGGAGCAGATGGCTGCAGTGAAAATCACCTCAAAAGCCATCGTGGATCTGATTGAAGAAGGCTGTGAGGTTGTGGTTGCCCATGGAAACGGCCCTCAGGTGGGAATGATCAACAATGCCATGAGTGCGTTATGCAGAGAGGATCAGGAGCAGCCTAACACTCCCCTCTCCGTCTGCGTTGCCATGAGCCAGGCATATATCGGCTATGATCTTCAGAATGCCTTAAGAGAAGAACTGGTGAACCGGAATATCAGACATATTCCGGTGACCACCATGATCACACAGATCCGTGTGGACGAAAAGGACCCTGCATTTTTAAATCCATCCAAACCAATCGGGCATTTTATGTCAGCTGAACAGGCTGAGGAAGCGGCTTCAAAATACGGATACTTAATGAAAGAAGATGCCGGAAGAGGCTACCGCCGAATGGTTGCTTCTCCAAAGCCTCAGGAAATTATTGAAATTGAAGCCATCCGCTCTCTCGTGGACAGCGGACAGCTGGTGATCGCCTGCGGCGGGGGCGGAATCCCTGTCACCTTAAACGGAAACCACTTAAAGGGTGCCAGCGCAGTCATTGATAAAGACTTTGCCAGCGAACTCCTGGCGGAAGAACTGGATGCAGATCTTCTCATCATTCTGACAGCCGTGGAAAAGATCGCTTTAAATTATGGAAAGCCTGATGAAAAATGGCTGAGTAACATTACCGTAAAAGAGGCCAGACAGTACATCAAAGAGGGGCACTTTGCACCTGGCTCCATGCTTCCTAAGGTAGAGGCTGCAGTAAAATTTGCAGAATCCAGGAAAGGACGGACGGCCCTCATTACTCTGTTAGAAAAAGCAAAAGAGGGAATACTTGGAAGTACGGGAACTCATATTCAACAGTAAAACTTGTTAAAGGAGAACATTTTACTATGAGACAATCTGACAGGCAGTATGCATCTATTTTTGAACTCGACGGCATCCCCAGGTTTTCTCACGCACTCCCCCTTGCAATTCAGCATCTGGTTGCAATGATCGTCGGCTGCGTCACACCACCCATCATTGTATCCAATGTCGCAGGACTGGAAGCTTCCGACCGGGTCATCCTGATTCAGGCTGCCCTGGTGGTTTCGGCCCTGTCCACTCTCCTCCAGCTTTTTCCCGTTGGGAAAAAGAAAGGATTCCACCTTGGCTCCTCCCTCCCTGTTATTCTGGGGATCAGCTTTGCCTACGTCCCAAGTATGCAGTCCATTGCTGCAGATTATGGGCTTTCTGCCATTTTAGGAGCACAGATTGTGGGCGGCATCGTGGCATGTCTGGTAGGAATCTCTGTTATGCGGATCCGGAAATTCTTCCCCCCACTCATTACCGGAACCGTAGTATTTACCATTGGACTTTCTCTTTATCCCACTGCCATTAACTATATGGCAGGCGGAGTATCAAACCCTTCCTACGGATCGTGGCAGAACTGGACCGTTGCTTTTATTACTCTGACTGTGGTCACAGTACTGAATCATTTCGGAAAGGGAGTTTATAAGCTGGCTTCCATTCTCATCGGCATCATGGTGGGATATGTGACCGCACTGTTTTTTGGAATGGTGAGTTTTTCCAACATCGCTGCAGCTTCTTTATTTTCCATTCCAAAGCCGCTTCACTTCGGAATCACCTTTGAACCCTCCTCCTGTATTGCCATCGGACTTTTATTTGCCATCAACTCGGTTCAGGCAATCGGTGACTTTACAGCCACCACCAGCGGATCCATCGACAGAGAGCCGACCGACAAGGAATTGCAGGGCGGAATCATGGGATATGGTATAACAAACATCTTCGGTGCTCTTTTAGGAGGTTTGCCGACAGCCACCTACAGCCAGAACGTGGGCATCGTAACTACGACGAAAGTTGTTAACCGCTGCGTTATGGGATTGACTGCCGCCTTCTTACTGGCCGCCGGTCTGATCCCCAAGTTTTCTGCTTTGCTTACTACCATTCCCCAGTGTGTATTAGGAGGCGCTACGGTATCTGTATTTGCTTCCATTGCCATGACGGGAATGAAACTGGTAACATCTGAAGAGATGAACTACCGGAATTCTTCTATTGTAGGACTTGCAGCAGCTCTTGGCATGGGAATTTCCCAGGCTACAGCCGCGCTTTCCACATTTCCCGCCTGGGTAGTGACGATCTTTGGCCGTTCTCCAGTCGTTGTTGCAACCCTGGTAGCCATCTTTTTAAATATTATTTTGCCTAAAAACGGGAAATAATTTGTGAAAAGACAGAATAGATTGTATTAATTACAGGAACAGGAGATTCCTATGAATAATAACAGAAAAAAATTTATTTTTTTCCTGGTACTACCTCTGGCAGTTGGCTCGTTGGCTGGGTTTCTTACAAAGAACAGCATGATGATATATAAAGATTTAAACCGGCCGGCACTTTCCCCGCCTGGATGGATCTTTCCGATTGTATGGACCATCTTATATCTTTTAATGGGATTAGGATCTTATTTAGTTGCCCAGTCACCTTCTCCGAAACGAAAGGAAGCGCTCCGGCTTTATGCAATCCAGCTGTCTCTTAATTTTATCTGGAGCCTTGTGTTCTTTAACCTGCAGAACTATCTTCTGGCTTTCCTGATTCTGCTGCTTTTATGGTACTTTATCATTCGTATGATCTCTGCTTTCTGGTCTGTGAACCAGACAGCTGCTCTTATGCAGATCCCCTATCTTTTATGGGTTACATTTGCAGGGTACTTAAATCTGGCTATTGTTTTATTGAATTGATTTCTGATATAGGAAATAAAACCGCAATAAAAAGGCGGTGACAATCCTTCATTCAGGCAATAACTGCCTGGTGAATGCTTGTCACCGCTTTTTTTACAGATCTATCAGATCAGAACATATTTGAGTACAAACAAGACTGCTAAAATATACATCAGAAGACTGATTTTCTTTTTCTTTGCATTGCCTGTAACAAGGTTAATAAACACATAAGAGATTACGCCCATGGCGATACCTTCAGAAATGCTGTACATAAACGGCATGGCAATAATGGCGATATAGCATGGAAGCGCCTCTGTAAAATCGGAAAAATCAATCTTGGTAACTGATGTCAACATAAGGAATCCTACAACAACCAATGCCGGCGCCGTTGCAAAGGATGGAATGGCAAGAAAGATTGGAGATAAAAACAGGGATAATCCAAACAGTACGGCTGCTACCACTGCTGTTAAACCTGTTCTTCCGCCTTCTGAAACTCCGGCAGCACTTTCCACGAAGGTTGTCGTCGTAGATGTACCAAACAATGCACCTATAGAAGTACCTACAGCATCTGATAACAGTGCACCTCTAATCCGGGGAAGCTTTCCCTCCTTATCAAGCATATCTGCTTTAGAAGCCACTCCGATTAAGGTTCCCAGTGTATCAAACATGTCAACGAACAGAAATGCAAACATTACCACCAGAAAATCCACTGACAGAATTTTAGAAAAATCCAGCTTCATAAAGGTTGGTGCCATGCTTGGAACTCCAAATCCTCTGGAAAAATCAGGGAATACGCTGTACATGCCAAGTTCCGGGTTCGGCTGATATAAACCAACAGCCTGACAGATCATTCCAAGAGCCCAGGTAGCTAAAATACCCCATAAGATATTTCCTTTTACGTTCTTCACTACCAGCACTGCGGTGATGAGGATGCCGATGATAGCAAGTAATACCGTAATGCCTACAGAATGGAAGGTTCCGCCTTCAATGGATCCCTTGAAGGAATACATGCTTACAAGAGTGGCTCCGTCAACCACTACCTTTGCATTCTGAAGTCCGATAAATGCGATGAACAAACCGATACCAACGGATACCGCATGTTTTAAATTCATTGGAATTGCATTAAAAATTGCCTCCCGGACATTGGTCAGGGAAAGCAGAATAAAGATAATACCTTCAATGAATACAGCTGCTAAAGCCATCTCCCAGGTATAACCCATATTCAGTACAACGGTATAGGCGAAGTAAGCATTAAGTCCCATTCCTGGTGCCAATACAAATGGGTAATTTGCCAAGCCTGCCATTAAAAGAGTGGCAACTAAAGATGCCAGCGCTGTTGCCGTAAAGACTGCACCGCTGTCCATTCCTGCTGCGCCAAGAATGCTTGGGTTCACTGCCAGAATATAAGCCATCGTCATAAATGTAGTGATTCCGGCTACAACCTCAGTTTTCACATCTGTGTGATTTTCAGATAAATGAAATATCTTCTGTAAAAATCCTTCATTGGTTTTTCGTTCCATACTTCCTACCTCCTTAGGTGCTCTAAAAAATTCGTTTCCCTTCCACATACTTCCCCGTGATGTGTCTGTCATCAGACAGATAGATAAAACGTTCCAGCCGTTCCCTCGTACTTAGCGGCTGGGGATGACTTAAACTGCTGTCATCAAGAATCAGAGCATCAAACTCATAACCTTCCAGAAAGCTGCCTGTCTTTCCAAAGAAAGAACCTCCTCCCAGAGTTCCCAGATAGAATGCTTCCTCAATCGTAACAGGTTTTAATGAAGAATCCACAAGGCGCCACCGAAGCTTTGATACTGATATGGCATCTGCCATGGCACGGAATATGGATTCCCCGCTTCCCCCTGCTACATCGGTACCTAAGCCTGTCTTTAATTCCAGATCTAAAAAGGTACGGACTGGTGCAATTCCAGAAGCAAGATTGGTGTTGGACTGGGGACAGTGTGCAATATAAACTCCCCGCTTTTTCATCAGTTCAATCTCCTGTTCAGACGAATAGACGCAATGTGCCATTACAGTCTTTTCCTCCCCACCGAACATGCCGAACTGATCATAGGCTTCGCCGTAACACCCGGTACTGGGACATAAGCTTTTCACCCATTCGATCTCACTTAAATTCTCCGACAAATGGGACTGAACCGGAAGTTTGTATTTCCTCTTCAGCCTTCCCAGCCGTTCCATGAGATCATCGGTGCAGGACGGAATAAATCTGGGTGTCAGAATCGGAGTTACATTCTTATACTTTGTTCTTGTATGGGATAACCATAAAAGAGTTTCCGCCTCTGACTCCTGTGCACCCGGCTCACATAGATAATCCGGTGCATTCCGGTCCATATTGACCTTTCCCACCATCGTCTTTAAACCGGTCTCTTCCATGAGATCCATTAACAGTTCTGTCGCCGGTCCGTGGATGGTTGCAAATATACAGGCCCTGGTGGTCCCGCTTTTTTTCATCGCTTCTGCAAATATCTGGTAGGCCTTTTTTGCATATTCCAGATCGCCATATCTGGCTTCCTCCGGAAACGTATTGGTATTCAGCCAGTCTAACAGCTCTAAATCCATGGACAGTCCGCGGAATGAATATTGGGGTGCATGAATATGAAGATCGACTAGTCCCGGTATAATCAGCTTATCGTTGCAGTCAATTACCAAAAAATCCTTAAACTGCTCCGGTATGCTGTGAAATACTCCGGCTGACTTCCCATTCTGGCATATTAAAAAACCCTGTTCCACCGTTCTTAACGTATGGACATCCTCACTATAGCAAATGTTTCCTTTTAGTATAAAATTTCTATCACCGGTCATAGAACCTCCTGTTCCGCACAAACAAAAATACGGCAGCCAAATTGCAACGTTCCTAAAAACCAAGCAATAAAAAACTACCGTTCCCTTTTGTCGCTCCAAACGTGAACAAAAACAGCACAGCTAAAAAAGCCGCCTTCCCATCACGAGGAAACTTATAGACAACTATTACGGTAGTTGGTAGAAACACTCATCCCATTATGAGCATATATAAGTTTCTTTGAATACTGATACTTAACAAACTTTGTGACCTCTGACAGGTTGACTATAACATATTGTAAAACTATTTGTCAATGCCAATTTTGTTTTAAATCATTTGTCATTATATGCTGTCTTTTTAGTACCTATATCATATTTTTCCGACTATTTTCTTGTGTTAATGAAAATTGAAAATATCAAATCAAATACTCCCCTACTGATTCCCATCTAAGACCTTTCTCTTCCATCCATTGGCTTAAATCTCCCTCCCAGGAAACAGGCATGGACCAGGAAAGTCCGCAGCCAGCCTTAATTTCCCTGGGTACCGGAATGATCCTTCCCGGAATATTTTCTTTCATACACGCGGTCTCCATGGCAATCGCCTCCGTAACAGTATGAAATGTCACTACAGTTTTTAACTCTTTCTGCCTCATCATATCTCCTGTCCCCATCTGCTCAGCTCTCTGACCGCCTTTACCGCCTGATCAATTTCCTCTTCTGTATTGAAATGGGACATGGAAAAACGCACTGCTCCCTGCTTTACGGTTCCAAGTGCCTGGTGCATCAGGGGAGCACAATGAGCCCCTGCCCTGGCATAGATATCATAAGAAACCGCCAGTTCGTCTGCAACCTGGCCTGAATCTAAATCTCCAATATTTAAAGCTACGACCGGTGCCCGTTCATCAAGGCTCTTCTTGGAAAAATCACCGTAGATGGATACTCCGGGAATATCCTTCACCCCTTCATAAAACCGTCTCATCAGAAGCTGTTCCCGTTTACGGATGAACTCCATACCCGTCCGGTCAATATAAAGAAGCGCCGCATGAAGCCCCGCAATGCCATGGCAGTTTAATGTTCCGGCTTCCAGACGCTCCGGCATCTGCTCCGGCTGTGTCTTTAAGAAACTCTGGGTTCCGCTTCCGCCTACGATCAAAGGCTGAATGTCCACCCCTTCCCTTACGCAGATTCCTCCGGTTCCCTGTGGACCTAAAAGCCCCTTGTGTCCGGTGAAACAGACAACATCAATCCCCATTCCCTCCATATCAATCTCAAACACTCCGGCTGTCTGTGAAGCATCCAAAATGAACAGAATTCCGTATTTTTTACAGATTCTGCCTATCGTCCCCAGGTCATTCCTGTTTCCAGTTAAATTAGAAGCATGGGTACAAATCACCGCTCTCGTATTGCTCTTAACTGCGGTCTCAAGATCTTCCAAACGTATGCAGCCATTTTTATCTGCAGGCAAAATGGTAAGTTCTGTCCCCTTTTCTTCCATTCGGTAAAGAGGACGGAGTACGGAATTGTGCTCCATCATGGTTGTAATTACATGATCCCCCGGGCGGATAATCCCTTTAATTGCCAGATTTAAGCTCTCAGTTGAATTGGCTGTAAATGCCACCTGGCCTGGACTTTTCCCATGAAACAGCCGGGAAATCAGACTCCGGGTATCATAAATCATCCTGGCTGCATCAAGGGATGCGCCGTAAATCCCTCTGCCGGGATTTCCCATGGTAAGCATGGCGTCAGCCACCGCCAGCCTCACTTCCTCAGGCTTTTGCAGGGAAGTGGCTGCATTATCCAGATAAATCATAAACGATTCCTCAGCTTTACCGGCTTTTCCTGCTTCTTCGTAACTCTGCCGATCATCCGGCATGCAGTTTCCATACCCACTCGTGCAAAATCTTCCATAATCCTCTCTCCGTCTTCCCTGGATACACTGATGAGCAGCCCCCCTGAGGTCTGGGGATCACAGAATATATCAATCATACATTCCTCTGTATCCGCGTAATCCACACGTTCGCTGGTATAGGAACGGTTCTTATATGCCCCTTCCGGCACCAGTCCCATTCTCGCAAGCTCAAAGGCTTCCTTCTGAACCGGAAGATCACTCACGGAAAATTCCAGAGTGACCCCGCTGCCTTCCGCCATCTCGACGGAATGGCCAGCCAGACCAAAACCGGTCACGTCGGTGCAGCTGTGTACCTCATATCGTTCAATGACCTGCTTGGCTTTACGGTTTAATGAAGTCATGACCTTTATCACTTCTTCTTTTGCTTCCTGTGATGCTAAATCAGCCTTTACGGCAGTATTAACGATTCCAGTTCCCAGGGGTTTTGTGAGAATTAAAACATCCCCAGGCCTGGCTTCACAGTTTTTAAAAACCTTATCCGGATGGACAAATCCAGTCACGCTTAGTCCGTACTTGGGTTCCTCATCCTGAATGGAATGACCTCCAGCCAGTACGGCGCCTGCTTCCAGAACCTTTGACGCGCCGCCTTCTAATATCCTGCCCAGAATCCCCGGATTTAAGCAGTTTGGCCACGCTACAATATTTAAAGCAACCTTCGGTTCTCCCCCCATGGCATAAATATCACTGAGCGCGTTGGCAGCAGCTATCTGGCCGAATGTAAAAGGATCATCGACCACAGGTGTAAAAAAATCCAGAGTCTGAATCAGTGCAAGATCATCATTTACCTTGTAGATCGCACCATCATCAGATGTTTCAATCCCCACCAGAAGACTGGGATCCTGAAACTTCGGCAAATGCTCCAGAATTCCAGCCAGTGTACCGGGACCGATCTTCGCGGCACACCCGGCGGTTTTCGTCATTTGGGTCAATCTTACTTCACTGTCAGGTATCATATTGTTCCATCTCCATTCTATACAATATTATGTTCCGTTTATTACAACTTCTTTTTTCAGTGCGAAGGAATAGATAATCATCTCCTTCACCTTTTTCCCTGTAATCTGTTCCAGAGCCCGTCTGTAATACTCCATCTGGATTCCATAACGGTCAAAAAGAATGGATTCTTCCCCTTCCCTTAAAAAATCCGTCTTATAATCCACTAAAACCAGCTGCCCTTCTTCTTCCATATAGGCATCAATAATCCCCTGTATGAGAATGCGTTCATCGGAATCAGCCACATCCATCTCCCTGGCCGGTATGCCGATCACAAACTGCTGTTCCCGTTTTAACAGCCCTTTCTCCTGGGCTGCTGCCAGACGCTTTCCTAAAGATGAATTTATAAATGCGAAAAGCTGGGATTTTGACAGCAGGGCAAAACTTTCCTCATTCAGCCGTCCATCCCCTTTTAATTCTTCCAGTGCAGCCGTCAAATCCTCTGCTGTCTTCACCCTGGAAAAATCCAGGAGCTCCAAAGCGCGGTGATAAGCGGTGCCCCGGCGGACACCCCCTGACTTTTCTTCTTCTATTTCTTCTCTTAAAAAAACAGGAATTGTGGGAAGAAAATCACTCTCCTCTTCATCCAGAAACTGCCCCTGCTTTTTCAGTTCGGAAACCGTCAGCTTGGTGTGGAGTCTAATGTCCTCTTCATAAGGATAAAGAAAGGAAAGTGCCTCCTTTAAGCCTCTTTCAAACTCCTGGTCATAGCTCTTTTTTGTATCCAGTCTCAGGAAACTTTCTTTCGTCAGTTTCTTACTCACCTGACGGTTCATTTCTCCCATAACCAGACCGGAAACCGTCAGTTCCTTCATAATCAGATTCCCCGTATCCTGCCCTTCCTCAGACAGAATACCGGAAGGGGAATATTTACCGGACAGACTCATAAGCAGCCAGTCTAAATAAGAATCTGCTCCGGAAAGAAAGGAAAACGGGATCTGACCGTGAGCTCTCATGACAGATGCGTAGCGCTCAAATTTTTTATCCAGATAGCGGTCCAGCCCGGTCATAATCAGCTTTTCTTTTGCTCTTGTCATGGCAACATAGAGTACCCGAAGTTCCTCTCCAAGGGCGCTTAATTCTGTCTTTCTCTTTAATACGTGTTTTTTTAAGGTCGGTGCCTTGATCCGCTTTTCTAAATCTATGTAATCTGTTCCGATTCCCAGATCAGGGTCAATAAGAAGCTTTCCATAGGCATCCTGTTTATTGAATTTTTTCCCCATTCCAGCCAGAAATACAACCGGAAACTCCAGTCCTTTGCTCTTATGGATGCTCATGACACGGACTGTATTCTCTTCCCCCAGAAGAGACGCTTCTCCAAAATCCGTATCATATTTTTTCAGATTTTCGATATACCGGATAAAATGAAACAGCCCTCTGTAGCTGGTCTGCTCATAGGCTGCCGCCTTTTCCACAAGCATGGAAAGATTGGCTCTGCGGACTTCTCCTCCAGGCATGGCGGAAACATAGTCGTAATAACCGGTTCCCTCATAGATATCATAGAGAAGCTCATGAATGGAAAGATAAGCTGCTTTTTCCCTGTACTTGGAAAGCTGTTCAGAAAAGGCTGCAAGCTTTTTAAAAAGTTCAGGGGCGGTTTCATCTTCCTTTTCTTCATACTCCTTTAAATAGTGCTGCCACGCACCATAAATCCCGCGGTCCTGGCCCTTTTTATCAGCATTTTTCCATACAGCCATTAGGTGAGCCATCTCCTGGTCATCAATCCCAGCAACAGGGGATTTAAAAACTGCAGCCAGCGGGATGTCCTGCATGGGATTATCAATAATGTTCAGCATGGAAAGAACCGTCTCCACTTCTGCTGCAGAAAAATATCCGGTTTTTCGTTCTGCGTGGGCAGGAATCCCCTCATTCATCAAAATATTGACAAATTCCTCCGCCCATCCGCTTAAGCTTCTTAATAAGATAACGATATCAGAGTATTGGCAGATCCGGTATCCCCCTGTCCCGCCCAGATTTTTATCCCAGATGAGAAGTCCCTCGTCAGGATCCGTAAGTTCCCTGATTTTAGAGACAATTACCTTCGCCTCCGCTTCCCTGCTGGTATAATCTGCGGTGTCTTCATCTAGCTGCTTCAGCTGTTCCGATGAGCCATGAATAAGAAGGAGCTCTGTCTTTTCTCCCACACGGCCTTCCGATTCGCAAAAGACAGCTCCCGGGTGAAGTGCCGTCTCCTTTGTATAACGGATATTCCCCAGATTTTTTGTCATAATCTGATAAAAAACCTCATTGATACTGGTTAAAACCGATTCTCTGCTTCGGAAATTCTGGTGAAGCTCTATCTTCTGATAGCTTCCTTCTTCGTTTGAATACCTCTGATACTTATCTAAGAACAGCTGGGGTCTTGCCAGACGGAACTGGTAAATACTCTGTTTTACATCTCCAACCATGAAAACATTGGGGCTGCCAAACCGCTCTCTTGAAATGCTGTTGATTAACGCTTCCTGTACCTCGTTGCTATCCTGATATTCATCCACCAGGATCTCCTCAAACTGGCGGCTGAATTCGTCAGCTGCTTCCGACGGAACCCTTAATCCGTCTTCTTCCTTTAATAGAATCTGAAGAGCATAATGCTCCAGGTCGTTAAAATCCACCAGATTGCGTTCCTTTTTTTTCTCCTGGTATCTGCGGGAATATTCCTCTGCAAGATGAAGAAGCATGAAAACAGCTTCTTTCGTCCCTTCCATATCCGCTCCCACCTCTTCGGGAGATTCAAAACAGTATAAATCGCAGAGCTTTCCAACGCCCTTTTTCACTCTGTCCCTGACCGCGGTTACAGCGGCTTTTTTCTCCGGATCTATGTCTTTGCTTCGTATGGAAGCAAGCCTGGCAAAAGATACCTCTTTTAATCTGCCGTTTAAAATCTCATAATCCTCTGCTTCCCCAAGGGATTTTAACATGGCTGCATCACTGGCCAGCATGGGAAGATATGCCTCCGGCCCGTTTTCCTCCTGGCAGATCTCCATGGCTGCCTCTATCTGGACCAGCAGTTCCTCAAGCAAAAGAGCGGCATCCTCCATCAAAAATCTCATCCATGCAGTGTCCTTCATATGGTTTAAATCACAGGATTCAAGCTCTTTCCTGCAGTTGTTTAACCATTCCTCCGGCCATGGATTGCTTTGGGAGAAACGGTATACCTGCATGATAAACTCTTCAATTCCACGGTCTGTCTTTCCGGTGGCATACGTCTCCACAAAACATTCGAAGGAAGGATCCTTTGATTCGTAGAACTCCTCCAGCATCTCCTTCATCACATCTCCCCGAAGGAGAATCAATTCTCCTTCATCTCCCACACGGAAAGCAGGATCAATATCTAACCGGCTGTAATGCTCTCTGATAATCCCCAGACAGAAGCTGTCTATGGTCGTAATCTGGGCGTAGGGAATCATGGCTGCCTGCATCTGAAGATGATCGTTATCCGGCTGTTCCATCAGCTTCTCATCCACCGCCTTTAAAACGCGCTCCCGCATCTCATCGGCCGCAGCCTTTGTAAACGTCATGACCAGAAGCTGATCTATTTTAAGGGGATGCTCTCCCTCCGTAATCATTCGTATAATGCGTTCCACCAGAACAGCCGTTTTACCGCTTCCTGCTGCTGCCGATACCAGGAGATTTCTGTTCCTGCTTTCAATGACTGCTTTCTGTTCCTCTGTCCAGGTGATTGCCATGTTCCTCTCCTTCCTCCGTTTCTCCTTCAATAACCGGCCATATTTCCTCAGATTTCAGAGCCTTGAATTTTCTGAAACCATACCCCTGCGTCTTTAAATCAAACCCGCACACAGAATGGTAGGGGCAGTAATCGCAGGCCGTTTTATTCCCTTGTTTATAAGGGTTTACATCAATGACTCCATCTAAGATTTCCCGGCCTTCTGTCTTCAGTCTTTCCTGGACGTACTGCCGTAATGCAGAAAAACGATTTCCTCCTGCTACTGATGACCGTGCCTCCTGAATGATTCCATTCTTCATGGCAACGGGTATCACATCGGATTCTGTCTCAATCTCATGATCCAGATGGGCGATTGCATTATAATCAGTGTTAACAAGTCCATTCATGCGAAGCTGTTTTAAAATCCGGCCTGATATCTCCTCCTCAGTCATCTCACCGTCTTTGTCCACAACCGGATCGTTGATGTTGTAATAGAAAATACCTGCCGGAACAACCTGCTTATCCGGTCTTTTTCTCTCTTCCATCTCCAGCGCCGCATCCATGTAGACCACCAGCTGCAGCTGCAGTCCATAGTAGAGGGAAGTTAAATCAAATGCCGTGCTTCCGGATTTGTAGTCAATGATCTTAACATAGACAGCCTCCTCATCTTCACATATATCCATACGGTCAATCCGCCCCCTTAAATGAACGGCCTCATCCTTTGATAAGGGCAGTCTCATTGCCTTTAAATGATCGTCTGCAGAAAAGGATACTTCGAATCCCACAGGAGTGAAGTCCCCTTTTTTCAGCTGCTCGGACAGTGCCCAGACCGTTCTGTCCGTAATCCGCTCCACCTTGCCTGCAAGATAAGCGTTTCTTGCAGAGCTCTTTAAGACTGTATTGCCATATTCCTCCGTCACTCTGGTTACACATTCGTGCACCATAGTCTTACGTTCCTCTTCTGTCAGCGTCTTAAAATCCCTGCCCTCTTCCTTCATCCGCGCAAACCATAAATCAATGGAGTCATGGAACAGATTTCCGATATCCATGGCGGCCAGCTCATATTCCTGGCGTTCCATCAGTTCCAGACCGTAATTTAAAAAATGGGCATATGCACAGGAAGCATACTGCTCCATCCTGGTCACGCTGCCATTAATAACGGAACCGTAAAGAGCTCTCGCAGCTGCTTTTCCGATGCCCTTTTGCCGGTATACATAAAAAGCCGCTTCAATCAGCTTCCTTCCTTCCTCCTTATGGTCCGCAGAAGCAAGAAAGGCTTTTAGCAGTTCCAGAATCCGGCTGTCTTCTCCGTTCTTTCCATACTCCCTCATCCCATCTGCCAGCTGGTTCTTTGCCTCACGGAAGGTCAGGGGAACTCCTGCTTTTAAGGGAGCCGATTCCTTTAATCCCGGAAACAGTTTCTTCAGCTCCCCGATTAAGGTGGAGGGGCGCAGGCTCTTTCCGCTCCCATCCATGGCTGAATAAGATAACACCAGCTCTCTCTCCGGCTTTGTCAGCGCTAGGTACAGATAAAACCTCTGGCGAAAACCTTCTTCCATGGAAGTAGGGGCCAGTTCTATGGCATGACCGGATAAAAACTCTCTTTCCCTGTCTGTAAATAAACTGCTTTTCTCCTTTTTTACAGGAACCAGTCCGTCATTGACTCCTACAAAATAAAGAACCTTGATATGGTCCAGACGGGTTCTCGTGATATCTCCCACTACAACCCGGTCCACAGCGGCCGGAATCACGCCCACTTGAATCTCAGCAAAGCCGGCATCCAGAATCTCCCCGTATTCTCTCCTGCTCACATGCTCCCCGCCCAGCAGTCCGGCAAGCCGGTCAAATAAATCCATTACCAGCCCGTAAACCTGCCCGTACTCCTTTGCAAGAGCGAATTCCCCCATATCCTGAAACTTTTTCTCAAAATCAAGCATCTTTTCCTCAATGCCTGTCTCCATTAAAAGTGCGGTCACTGCGGCAGTCATGGTTTTTACCGTGGAATCTTCTCTTTTAAATTCCTCACGCAGATGCTTAAGGGGCCCCATTAACTCATCCTTAAACTGGTTTAATTCCACAAGATTTAACTCTCTGGCTCCTTTATACCAGCCCTCAAATGCAGCATCCCATCTTTTAAAGCCCCGGATTCCCATAGCTATTACGTAATTTTCCAGTCTGTCTGCCTGATTCATACCATCCTGAGAAACAATCAGTCCTGTTCTTAAATAACGAAATACCGATTCATAGGAAAAATCCTTCTGAACAATCTCTATGGCAGCCCGGATCAGCTCGACCATGGGATTCTTTAAAATGCTTTTTTTATCATCCAGAAAATAGGGCACATGACTTAACTGAAACTGATGGATCATCTCGTTTGCATAGTTCGATAAATTCCCGGTTATTACCGCCATATCCCTGTATCGAAGTCCGTTCTTTCTGATATTCTCTTCCATGGAACGTATCACAAATGCGATCTCTTCCGACGGACTGCGCGTCTGATGCAGATGAATGGATTCCGGCTGTCCTTGAAAGGATCTTCCTGTGTAGCGGTACAGATTCTGTTCCAGAAAATCCAGAGAACAGGGAGTACCCTTTCCTTCCTTAAGAAAGCGAACTGCCGGATGATCGGAAAGAAGAATGTCCTTTTCCCGGCTGATACCCGTTTCCTTCGCCAGATCATTCAGTTTTTTAATCATCTGGCGGCTCATGTAAAACAGCTCCTGGACCCCTGTTTTTCTGCTCATATTCTCTGCAGGATCCATGGTCACTGTAATCACGACCTTCCTGCTGTAACGGAAAAACAGCTCTAAAATCCGGTACTGGACAGGGGTAAAACCTGTATATCCGTCTAATGTAATGACACTGTTTTTAATCAGCTCAGATCGTGGAAGAACGTTACAGAGTACATCCAAAATCTCCTCGGATGTAATAAACTTACCTTCAATATACTCCTTAAACCCCTGATAAACGACAGTAATATCCGACAGTTTCTGAGCCAGCACAGGACTTACATTTTCAGGGATCTTTTCCCCAAGGATATCGGGGGTTATTCCATACTGGTAAAGCTCTGAAAGCATGGACTTCAGCTGGGAAATGAACCCTGCCTTTGATAAATGCTCTTTATAAAAAACCAGACTTTTTTTCTTATCTGCTGCTACCTTTCTAAGTACCATGGATTTTCCCATATCGTCAAGGACCTGGGGATTCGTAACTGCCAGTTCCTCAAAGATCCGGTAGGCGAGACGTTTAAAGCTGACAATATCAATATTCATCACTCCGAAGCTTGGGTGCAGGGAAACGATCTCCTTCTGGGTCTGCATGGTGAACTGCTCCGGTACAATGGCAAAATACTGGGTATCCGGTTCTTCCACCGACTGCCGGATCAATTCCGTATAAAGGCGGCGGGTCTTGCCGGAACCGGATCCGCCCACAATAAATTGAAGGGACATACTTTTTATTCCTTTCCCAAAACACATGTTTGTCTATTATATTAGCACAGATTTCCTGTTACAACAATGAAATCTTAGGAATGAAATCCCCCAATCCGCTCATACATTGTAACAAAACTATACGGAGGGCTTCTGTCTTATGAGCTCAAAAACAAAAATTGTTGTTTTACGAATGAAAGAGATCATCTATACTGCGATCTTCGTTGGCCTTGGAATCCTCCTCATTACCCTGTTTCTAGTCATGTTCCGTCCGAAAAAGGATACTGTTCCCACTTCCGGCGATTCTGTGGACTATGTACCGGGCGTATATTCCTCTGCCATTACGCTGAATAGCCAGGATATCAATGTTGAGGTCACAGTTGATTCTAAGAAAATCACTTCCGTTACACTGGTTCCTTTAAGCGAGGCGGTTACCACGATGTATCCCCTTATGCAGCCCGCCATGGATAATTTATCTCCGCAGATTTTAAAGAACCAGTCAACCAAAAACATTTCCTACCCGTCTGAATCCCGCTACACCTCCGGAGTCCTGTTAAACGCAGTGGATCAGGCACTTACAAAAGCCCAGAAAACCGACTGAGACAGGGATTGTGTTTTTTATTTCCAGACGGTATAATGAAAAATGATTACATAATTACTTAAACGAGGAAATTTTATGAAAGAGAATACGAGTAACAGAGGCGAAGGGACGTCGAATCAGATTACAGAGGGAGTGATATGGAAACAGCTTCTTCTGTTTTTCTTTCCAATTTTATTTGGGACATTTTTTCAGCAGCTCTATAATACAGCCGATGCTGTCATTGTAGGCAGATTCGTGGGGAAGGAAGCACTGGCTGCCGTAGGGGGCCCTACAGGAACCATAATCAATCTTTTCATCGGGTTCTTTATCGGGCTTTCCTCCGGCGCAGGCGTGATCATATCCCAGTTTTTCGGGGCCGGACAGAAAAAGCAGCTGAGCCAGGCAGTGCATACAGCCATGGCTTTTTCTGCTGTCTGCGGCTTTTTTATCATGATCATCGGAATCGTTCTCGCTCCCTTTGCCTTAGAAGCCATGGATACTCCGGCTGACATTCTTCCCTATGGTGTTTTATACATGCGGATTTACTTTCTTGGAGTGATTCCAAATCTGGTTTACAATATGGGAGCAGGGATTTTAAGGGCAATCGGGGATTCCAGGCGCCCCCTTTACTTTCTGATTGCCAGCTGCTTTACCAATATCATTTTAGATATTATCTTCGTGGTTTTCTGGAATATGGGTGTCATGGGGGCAGCCGTTGCTACCATCCTGTCCCAGCTTCTCAGTGCCGTGCTGGTACTGATCGTTTTAATGCGTACCAGACAGCCATACCGGCTGATGCTGTCTTCTTTAACGTTTCATAAGGACATGCTGGTGCGGATTGTCCGGATCGGATTTCCGGCAGGGCTGCAGTCAGTCATGTATACTTCGTCAAATATTATCATCCAGTCAAGCGTGAATTCACTGGGGACCGATACAGTAGCAGCATGGACCGCATATGGCAAGATCGATACCCTGTTCTGGATGATGATCAGTGCCTTCGGAATCTCCATAACCACATTTGTGGGGCAGAATTACGGTGCGAAGAAATCAGACCGGGTATACAAGGGTATCCGGGTCTGTCTTTTCATGTGCTTTCTTTCATCAATTGTATTAAGCTTCCTGCTTTACACATTCGGAAGTCTGGTATTCCTCCTGTTTACCACTGACGCAGCCGTTATTGCCAAAGGCACACAGATTCTACGGTACCTGGTCCCTTCCTTTTTTACTTATGTCTGCGTGGAGATTTATTCCGGATCCCTTCGTGGAACAGGTGACTGCTGGATCCCCATGATTTTAACCAGCCTTGGAGTCTGCGTCCTCAGAATTGTGTGGATTTGTACTGCAGTGCCAATTCACCCGGCTATCGAGACGGTAGTATTTTGTTATCCTCTCACGTGGACCGTTACATCCATACTGTTCATTATATACTTCCATTGGTTCAGCAAACTAAAGAGAACAAGAGTGAAAAGAAAACCATGATTTTTTCCACATAGAAAAGAGGCGTAAACTCTTATATCCATGTGCATCCTTTCTGCACCTGCCAGAGCTTGCGCCTCTATCTGTTTATTCATCCCCATACTTTACAAATTTTCTCTGCAGAATGCTTCTAATTTTATCGCAGCCATCTCTTCATCTGTACCTTCAATCATAAAAGTTACCTTTTCCCCGCATCTGACTCCCAACGCCATTAATGCCATAAGCCTCTTACCATTGGCGGTCTGACCATTTCTCTCTATTATGATTGAACTCTCAAAAACAGAGATTTCCTTAACAAGCATACCGGCAGTTCTTGCATGAATACCCATCAGTTCTGTTACGATATATTCAAATTTTTTCATCTCTGGTTCCTCTCTAGTTAAAACATCCAACTACTGCTTCTATAAAATCGATATAAGCATCACTCTCCAAAACTTTTACTGCATTTGGTTTATCGATCAATAATACAATTAAATTATCATATACATCGTGGAAGATTGCTCTTTCTTCCCTGCTGATGGCAAACATCATTACAATACTGACCGGTTTTTCATTCCACATAATCGGTTTTTTCTCATTCAGCAAAACAAACATACCGGTTTTATTGGCATTCATATGCATGGAATGGGGAACTGCAATATGCTCAAATGCCGTTGAGGACTGTTTTTCCCGCTCAAATATCTCCTCGGCAAAATTTGCATTTACATAGCCTTCTTTCTCCATGGTATCAACCATGAATAAGATAGCGTCTTCCTTGTTCACAAATTCCTTATTCTTATAAAAAAAACAGGGATTTGAGATCTGCATCAAATGCTGTTTTAGTCTTGCTTTCTTTTTTCTCAGAATAATTTTTTCAATGGCAGAGCTGATATTTTTATAATCCTTTTCATTTAAAAAGGGAGTGACAATTACCGTTTCCATACGGATCAGCTCTGTTATGGGAATAGTGGAAATAATCAAATCCGTTTTATCCAGTTTCCTGATCTCGTCGAGAGAGGTTATGACTGTCTTTATTTCCACCTGCTCCTGGTAATGACTTTTAATTTCCTCCATCATTTTATTGGAAAAATCATAATATTGTGGAAATAGAATAACACAGCTTATTACCTTTCTTTTTGATTTCTGTGTTTCCAGATTTCCGCCGATATGCAAAGCGATATAACCTATTTCATCCTCTGACAGGTCATAACCGGTCAATTCGTGAATTTTATTGGAAACCTCTACGGCACATTCAAATATTAACGGACAGGTGTTTTTAATTTGATTAACTAAAGGATTTTTTATTTTGTATCCATTGCGCAGTCTGACTAACATATTTTTGATATGCAATGTGAATTTTATAATAAAATCAGCATTTTCCATATCCACAAAATACGTATTTTTCAAGATGTCGCTTAACTGATTCACAATATTAACACATTCACTTCCAACCATATGTTCCAGGTTTTCTTTGTTAATGGCATTTAAATCCATTTTCATTAAATGGCTTAAGAGAATAATTGTAAGTTCTTCTAATTCCGTTATGCTGTATTTAACTCCAAAATGAGTTTCAATTTCCGTTGCAATATTACGGGCCAGCTCCTGTTCACGAATACCGATGCGCTTATCTTCCTTTTTTTCTTTTTCAAAGGTTTTTTCTTTTTTCATTCGGTCTATTCCGATTACAATATCCAGTATTAAATTAACTAAAGCGTATTCATTTATGAAATAATGGTATTCCTCGCACCCTGTCTCAATAATCTTTTGCAGCAGTTCCAGATCATACAAGGGGTAGATATTCTTAATAACATCAATGCTCATGACATGATCGGTAAAATCTTCATACAAAATATTGCTTAATGCTTTTCTTTTATCCAGCTCCTTTCCTTCTACCGCCACAAATGAATTTGTGGCGGTCAGATACAGATCGTACTCTAAAAATTTCCTGCGTACTTTGTACATATCCTTTTTAATGGTTTCAAAACTAACGTAAATCTCATCTGCAATCTCATATAAATCTGTCTTACTCCCCTGATCAGCATCATTTGATAAAATACGGATTATAATATAATTGATTCGTTCCTGAGAATTCTGCGGAATATTTCTCCCCTTCGTTTGAATGAAAGCCTGTCCTCTTTTTAAATCAATCTGATATCCTTTCCTGGAAGAATGAATCAGACCCTTCTCAAAGCTGTTAATTTCCGAAATGTAATTTTTTATACTTCGTTCAGAGACTCCCATTACATTGGCCAAATAACCGGCATTCATCCATTCTTCATTTGACAGCATAATTTTAATTAGTCTCCTGCAATTATCCTTCATTTTTATTACCTTTCTTCCACTAATTTTGCTTCCTGTTCAAAATTCCGATCGCTGTGGGAACGAATATAATCCGGCGTTTTTCCTACAAAATCTCGCCATTTGTTTCTATAACTCTTTTATACCACTGAAAGCTGTCTTTTGGAATTCTTTTTCCCGAACCTTTTCCGTAATCATCTAAGTCAACATAGATGAATCCGTAGCGTTTACTCATTTCAGAAGAAGAACAGCTTACAATATCAAGCGGTCCCCATGCATAGTACCCTCTTAAGTCAACACCGTCTTTGATTGCTTCCTTCATCTGCTCAATATGAGTTTTATAATACTCCGTTCTATATGGATCATGTATTTTCCCGTCTTCTCCCAGCTGGTCATACAGTCCAACACCATTCTCCGTAATGTAAATAGGTTTTTGATAACGATCATAAAATTCATTGAGCAGTGTCCTGAGTCCGATTGGATCAATGGACCAGCCCCAGGGATTTGCAGGCAATTCCGGATTTCTGTATACGCTGTTTCCATCTTCAAAGCTCTCTTTACTGCAGAGTCTTGTATAATAATAAGAGAATGAAAAGAAATCAGCAGTATTCTTTAATACATCTTCTTCCTCTGGAGACAATTCAATCTGCAGGTTCAGATCTGAAAAATAACGGATTGCATATCCTGGTATATAACCTCTTAATAATACATCGCCATAAAAATATTCCATTTGGTTATGACGTAAGGTTGCAAATACATCTTCGGGCTTTGAAGAAGCCGCATATGCCGGTCCGCCGCAAAGCATCATACCGATCTGTACATCAGGATATTTTTTGTGAGAATATTTTGTGATCTGGGCACAGGAGACCATTTCATTCACAACTGCCTGATATTTGGCTTCTGTAACATGACCCACCGCATCTTCCGGAACTCCAAGGTGGTTAAAGCTTTCATGAAGAATTAAATTAATCTGATTTACAATAATCCAGTATTTCACTTTTTCATGATATCGATCCAAAATAACTTTCCCGTATCTTGTAAAGAAATCAATTACTTCTTTTGAATACCAGCCCTTGTAATTCTGAGTTAAATATAATGGCATTTCATAATGAGACATGGTCACCATCGGAACCATACCGTTTTTAATCACTTCATCAAATAAGGCATCATAAAATTTAAGACCTGCCTCGTTCGGTTCTGTTTCATCTCCCTTTGGGAAAATTCTGGCCCAGTTAATGGATGTACGGTATGTTTTCATCCCAAGACCGTCTTTTCCCAACAATTTTAGATCTTCTTGATACGTATGGTAAAAATCAATACCTCTGCGTTTTGGAAAAATCCTTGTGCTGCTTTTAATCGCCTCTTCAATAAAGGAAGAGGTTACTTCCTCGTTGTATTTATTCTTAATATCAATATCATCTCTGAATTCATTAATGTCTGCAACACATAATCCTTTTCCATCTTCCAGATAGGCGCCTTCCATCTGATTTGCTGCAAATGCGCCGCCCCACAGAAAATCTTCCGGAAAACCATTTGCCACCTTTCTCATTGCAAATCTCCTTTCCTGCCATTCTATAAAAATTTCATTTATTTTCAAGCGCTTCTAACCGTTTGTTGACCGCTTCCATTACTTTAATCAATTGCTTTGCAATATTGATTTCGCTATAAATCGTCATCAGTGTATCCTGGGCATGAGCAAACAATAATGTATATTCTGTTTTGTCTCCTCTTGTCTCTCCCTGTATTGCGTCTGTCTGCACCTTATGCGCTTCTGTAATAAATTTACTTGCATCCTTCATCAGTTCTTTTGCTTTTTCCACATCGAATTCTGCCAGGGCATCCAAAGCTTTTTTATTGCAGACTCTTGCATCGCCGGCGTTCATAATAATCTTCATAGCATTTTCTAAGATCTGTTCGTTCATATATCATTTGTCTCCATTCATGATTCTGCTCCGTTTTTTTCTGCTTCCGTCTCCTGTTTGTCGTATGCCCGAAAGAATGGATACCAAATTACAGATGCTGCGGTAACTGAAATAATAAGGAATATTATTGCTTTTAATGAACCGGTTGAAATCCATGTTGAAATGGGATATGGGCAGTACCATAATTCAAACTGAATTCTCGGCATCGGTGCAAATGCAAGTACTTTTACAAAAAACCAGGTTAATAAAGGAATTACAAGACCGATGATCCACATAGGCAGCATCAGAAGCGGATTCCATGCAATACAGCCAAATACAACCGGCTCATTGATATTAAAAATACCAGGCAGCAGACAGGCTTTCCCCAGTGCGCTTAACCGTTTTGACTTTGCACGGATCAGCATAACTACAAGCGGTAATGTACAGGCGACTCCGCCCACCCACATGTAGGTACAGTAAACCAGTCCTTCCGTATAGATATTCATGGAAGATACGGTTGCTGTTCCTGCCGCTACCATTGCTAAGTTGGCTGTGATTCCGGCAAGCCTGACCGGCTGTCCAACAGGTGTTAATACCCATGTTGAAATACCCATGGAATAAATAAAGCAGCTTATGAAGCACATGAAGGTGAAACCATACCAGGTGTTTAAGAAACCTTGTAACGGCATGAAAATATCTACAATGATCTGATACAGGTTGACATTTTTAATTAACACTACGATCCAGCCAAAGCAGACAATAATTGCTATTGGTAACATCTGGTCAAACCATGTTCTTACAAAATCCGGAATCGCCGAATCCTGCTTAAAGAAGCTGAATTTAGCGAATAACGAAAAAACAAGAGATGTAATTACGCCTGTAATCATTGCTACGAACATTCCGCCCGCACCAAGTGCTGATGATCCAAAACCAGCAGTTCCTTCTGCTTCAACTACCGGAGTCACACAAATCAGGAAGAAAATCAAACCAGTTAAGCCGGCTATCAGTCTTTGTTTGCGCAGTTTCTTTTTCTCACAATAATTGAATGGTACCAAGAAGGCTACAAAGAGTGACAATTTACTCATCGTCCATCCAAACGGAGTCCAGAAACTTGGTAACCCCGGAATATAATCATTCAAAATTGCTAAACAGCAGAACACGGAACCAAGTAAAATAAATGGCAATGTCTGCATAATGGAATCTTTTAAAATAACAACCCAGCTGTTATGACTTATTTTGTTCATTTTAGGTGCAAAGCTGCTCTCCAGCCAATTAATCAACTTATCCATCATTCATTCCTCCGCTCATTTTATTCGTATAGTGATAAAATGTGTTCTATTGCTTTTGTACCATCTAATCTGGAATAATATTCCGGTTTCATCAGTGCAATTTTAACTGGATATTCATGAGTATATTCCTTCAGATCCTCCATAACATACTCAAGATGTGGTCCCACCATAATTAAATCAACATCTTCAATGTAGTTATCAATTTCAGAATCACTTCTTGCCTGCACTTCCATATCTATTCCCTTTTCTTTTGCAGCCTTTCTGATATTCGCCGCCATGAATCCACTGGAAGCTCCTGAACCACACACCAAAAGAACTCTTAACTTTTTCATTTCTTAGTTCCTCCTTTCTACTGGTTAAGTCGATTATAGCTGACTGCCCAGCCGATTTCGAATAAATATTTGCACCTTAACTGTGCAAATATTTACTTGTTATGTGGCAGTAAATCTTGACAATCTCATATATGTTCACTATACTAAAACGGATAAAAGGGAGTAGCTTACGTCATTTGACGTTTTGCGTATACGCCAGTCCCGTTTCCACTGCCAAAAGGCGGGAAACCGGTACGCATATAATTAGCGAGACTTTTATTGCATTTAACATGCAATAAAAGTCTCGCTTTCTGTTTAAAGGCTGCTGCTTATATAAAAAAAGAAAGAGGAAACAAAATGATGTACTTATGGCTTATTTTTGGTTTTGTATTACTGATTAAAGGAGCTGATTATTTTGTTGAAGCCAGCTCCTCCATTGCGAAAACACTAAGAGTACCCCGGATTATAATCGGTCTAACCATCGTCGCCTTTGGAACCAGTGCTCCGGAACTGGCAGTCAGTACGACTGCTGCGCTGTCCGGCAACAATGATATCGCTATCGGAAATGTAGTCGGCTCCAATATTTTTAATCTGTTAGTCGTTCTTGGCGCCTGCGGAATAATCCGGCCATTCGGCGTCCGCCTGCGGTGGGACTACGCTGCCAGCGTCGGCGTTACCGTAATTTTATTCATTATGATGCTTTTCAATCTTGATATTACAAGAACAGAGGCAATCATACTGCTTTGCCTGTTTTCCGTATTCGTGGGTCTTACCATCCGTGACGCAATTATTAACCGGACATCGGAGGAAGAAGGAGATAAGCCCCTTCCCCTGTGGCTTGCAGCCATATTTATCATCGGAGGGCTTGCAGCCATCATCTGGGGCGGTAATCTGGTTGTAGAAAATGCCAGTGCTATCGCAGCCACATTTGGTCTCAGCCAAAATCTGATCGGCCTCACCATCGTTGCCATGGGAACCTCACTGCCGGAACTGGTAACTTCCATTGTTGCCTCCAGAAAAGGAGAAAACGGGCTGGCACTTGGCAATGTCATCGGCTCCAATATTTTTAACATCCTTATGGTATTAGGAGCTTCCTCCGCCATCAGCCCAATAAAGGTCAATCCCCTCTCCCTTTATGACACCGCTTTTCTCATTGGTGCAAGCATTATTACATGGATCTGGTGCAGTAGCAAAAAGCAGCTGAACCGGGCAGAAAGTGCTTTCATGATAATTTTATACTTTTTGTATATGATCTATATTATCATGCGGTAGATTTACTCCATGGGTGCACGGTAAAATTTTCCATAAAACTGCTGGGTCTTAAACATATTCACTATCACATGGTCATCCACTTCATGAAGCAGTGCGATGATATCTGTTACTTCATAGGAGGATACTACTGTATGGAGAAGATACATCTTCTTCCTGCTGTAGCCTCCCACTGCATCCACACAGGAAATGCCATGGCGGAAGTCCTTTACATATTTTGCCGCAAGCTCCGGCCCTTTTGCTGTTGTAATCTGAAGTGTGACACGTTCATACCGGTGATGGAAGGTAGATATGACCTTCGTCGACACAAACTGAAACAGGATAGAATATCCGGCATAATCCCAGCCGAATATGGCCCCGAAAATACACAACAGAATCACATTTCCCACAAACACATAGGTCCAGATGGAATTGCCGGTTTTATTGGAAACATAAAGAGCGATGAAATCTGTACCGCCGGTGGATGCGTTTCCCCGAAGGGCCATTACGATGGCAAATCCAAAAAGCACACCGCCGTAGATTACATTTAATATGCTGTCTTCAAATATTGGTGCAAAATGAAATACTCTTAAAAATAAACTGGCTAATAGTACCTGCAGGAGAGAAAAAAAAGTAAACCGTTTGCTGATGCTCCTGCTGCACGCCCATGCAACCGGAAGATTTAAAACAACCATGCCAAGAGAGGTTGATATATTAAATCCAAACAAAGATGTAACACGGTCTATTAAAATGGCAATTCCCGTAAATCCTCCTGATAATAACCCTGCAGGCCTGATAAAGGCCTGAATCACATAAGTCTGTAATAATGCTGATCCCAAAACTGCCACTGCAGTCATTACATTCCGGACCCGCTTATCCCGCCTCAGTTCTTTCCACATAGAATTCCTCCTTATCACATCACATATTATATGTAAGATCTTCTACCCTATCAACGCTTTTATAAAAAAATTAGAGGACTGCCCTTCCCCCACAGAAGGCAATCCTCCGTCACGATCTGAAACCGTCACACTATGTAGTTTTGCGTTTTGACATCCCCACGTCAAAACACCGCACGCAAGGCACCCCTTGTGCTTCTCACATGGACGATAATACCATCTTTTAGCTCATAAGTCAATATTTTTAGTGTATTTTGCCAAAAATCAACAGGATTCGACCTCACTTCCCTGCATATTTTCCAATAAAAATGGTTGAAAAAGTCCTTTTTCACCATGCAGAATTAATAAAACATATTTTTCACAAAAATGCGCATACTTTTTATTACCAATGCAAGGAGACCATTACCATGGAATTTACAACGAATCTTTCAGATACTATGAATCACTTAAATAACAAACTGGATGTAGTCGGCAACTTTGATCTGGTTTACCGAACTTTCTATATTGCCGGCAAAGAAGCGTGCCTTTACTACATCGAGGGCTTTACAAGAGGGGACGTATGGCAGAAATTAATGGAGGACTTTGCCTCCATCACGCCTGAAACCATGCCCTCCGACGCCCATGAATTCTCGAAGAAAAATCTGCCTTACAGCCAGGTAGGGCTTGTAAAAGATGACGAAGCGATGATCAAACAGCTTCTAGCAGGAATCTCCTGCCTGTTTATTGACGGATACGATAAATGCCTTACCCTTGACTGTAGAAGTTATCCGGCCAGAAGTGTATCGGAACCGGAAAAAGACAAGGTCCTGCGGGGATCCAGGGACGGATTTGTTGAAACACTTACCTTTAATACCGCTTTAATCCGAAGGAGAATCCGGGATCCCAAGCTTACGGTTGAAATTATGAATACCGGGGAAAGTTCCCACACGGACATTGCCATCTGCTATTTTAAGGGACGGGTGGATGAAAAACTTCTCGCAATGATAAAAGAGCGGATTAAAAGGCTGAAAGTAGACGCCCTGACCATGAACCAGGAAAGCCTGGCAGAATGTATTTATCCCCATAAATGGTACAACCCCTTTCCGAAATTCAAGTATTCGGAACGTCCGGATACTGCAGCGGCTTCGCTGCTGGAGGGAAATATCATTATTATGGTAGATAACTCCCCTTCCGCCATGATTCTCCCCTCGTCTGTTTTTGATATTATAGAGGAGGCCGATGATTACTATTTCCCTCCTATTACCGGAACCTATCTACGGCTGTCACGGCTTATTATATCCATCTTAACCTTGTATTTAACGCCCCTTTGGCTGCTGTTTATGCAGAATCCGGAAATGATCCCAAGCTGGCTGCGCTTTATCCGTTTATCGGAAGAACCCCAGGTTCCTCTTCTGTTCCAGCTTCTGATTCTGGAATTTGCCATTGACGGACTGCGGCTGGCTGCGGTCAATACCCCCAGTATGCTGACCACCCCTTTAAGTGTGATTGCAGGTATTGTAATGGGAGAATATTCCGTGAAATCCGGGTGGTTTAACAGCGAAACCATGTTATACATGGCCTTTGTAACTGTGGCAAATTATTCCCAGTCAAGCTTTGAACTTGGCTATGCATTTAAATTCATTCGTATGATTCTCCTGGTTTTAACCGCTCTTCTAAATGTATGGGGCTTTATAATCGGCTTTATTTTGTCTATATGCGCCGTTGTATTTAATAAAACCATCGCTGGTAAGAGCTATATCTATCCTCTGATTCCCCTGCATCTGTCAGAGCTCAAAAAAAGGTTATTCCGGGGACGCCTTCCTCACAAAGTAAAATAAATATAAAAAAAGCAGACGGAACATCAAACTTCCGTCTGCTTTCTATTATTCATCAATACTGTAGTTAGGTGCTTCTTTTGTAATATGAATATCGTGAGGATGGCTCTCTTTTAAGGAAGCAGCTGAAATCTTAACAAATCTGCCTGTCTCCTGGAGAGTCTTAATATCCTTTGCTCCGCAGTATCCCATACCGGAACGGAGTCCGCCAAGCATCTGGAATACGGTATCTTCCACCATGCCCTTATATGCCACACGGCCTTCCACACCTTCCGGAACCAGCTTTTTCGCATCTGTCTGGAAATAGCGGTCCTTACTGCCGTTCTCCATGGCAGCGATGGAACCCATGCCGCGGTATACCTTATATTTTCTTCCCTGGTACAGTTCAAAGGTTCCTGGGCTTTCATCACAGCCTGCAAACATGCTTCCCATCATACATACGCTGCCGCCTGCTGCAATCGCCTTTGTTAAGTCTCCTGAGTATTTGATTCCTCCGTCTGCAATGATGGGAACACCATGTTCCTTGGCCACGGAGTAGCAGTCCATAACTGCTGAAATCTGCGGTACACCGATTCCTGCAACCACACGGGTGGTACAGATGGAACCAGGTCCGATTCCCACCTTCACTGCATCAACTCCCGCTTCGATCAGTGCTTTTGTAGCGTCACCGGTTGCTACGTTACCGGCAATTACAGAAAGATTCGGGTATGCTTCCTTAATCATTCTGACACAGCGGATTACATTCTCAGAATGGCCGTGAGCAGAGTCAAGAACTACCACATCTACCTTCGCTTCCACAAGAGCTTTCACACGGTCAAGAACATTGGCGGTAATTCCCACAGCAGCTCCGCACAGAAGTCTTCCCTGGCCATCCTTTGCTGATAAGGGATATTTGATCTGCTTTTCAATATCCTTAATGGTAATAAGACCTTTTAAGTTAAACTCATCGTCTACAATCGGGAGCTTTTCCACTCTCGCTTTGGCAAGAATCTTCTTCGCCTCCATAAGAGTAATTCCTTCTCTTGCTGTTACAAGATTCTTGGAAGTCATGCACTCCTTGATTTTTCTGCTGAAGTCCTCTTCAAACTTTAAATCGCGGTTGGTGATAATGCCGACTAATTTTTTTCCTTCTGTAATCGGTACGCCGGAAATACGGAACTTCGCCATCAGTTCGTCCGCATCTTTTAATGTATGTTCCGGGGAAAGATAGAATGGATCCGTTATGACGCCGTTTTCTGACCTCTTAACCTTATCAACCTCTTCTGCCTGCTCTTCAATCGACATGTTCTTGTGAATAATGCCGATGCCACCCTGTCTTGCCATGGCAATCGCCATGCGGTGTTCGGTTACGGTGTCCATTCCTGCACTCATAAGTGGAATGTTCAGCTTGATGGTTTTTGTAAGGTTGGTCGATAAATCAACCTGATTCGGAATTACGTCTGAATAGGCCGGAACTAACAGCACATCATCAAATGTAATGCCTTCGCCAATAATTGTACCCATTATTTTCCTCTCCTTCACTTAATTTTATACTTTTTAAAATAAACAGTTTTGCTTATTAGTTAAATAGTTTAGCAAACTTTGCTTTGGTTGTCAACGGACATTTTTCTGTATTTTTCCGCCCTCTGTGGACAATAAAATGAACATTTCTAATAAATAGTTACTTAGTTTAATGAAAATAAAACCAGTATCCAATCCTGGCCTGTTTTTAGGTGCAAAAAAAGATCGGTAAGAATTCACTTCTGCTGATTACAGCAATGAATTCTGATCGATCTTGCCTGCACTACCAACAACAAATCATCCTCTCCAGTACAGCATAACCGCTCCAAAGGGTTCCAGTATCACCCTATCTCCGAAGATTTTTACACTTTTATAATTGGATAGCAATACCTTCCAATCGTCCAGGACCTCTTTTTGCTTCACCATCTGCTCCTGCCCGGTAAAGTTAGCAAATACCAGCAGCTTTTCTCCATTTAATGCCCTTTTATAGGACATTACATCCTGATTATCCACAAAAACTGGTTCATAGCTCCCATCGCTTATAACTTCATACTGCTTTCTCAATTTCACAAGCTTCTGATAATAGGCAAAGATGGAATCAGGATCAGCAAGGCTGTCTTTCACATTGATATCCCTGCAATTTTTATTGACAGTTATCCACGGTGTTCCGGAAGTAAATCCGCCATTTTCCTCTCCATCCCACTGCATGGGGGTCCTGCTATTGTCCCTGGACCGCTCCTTAAGTATCCTGTAAATATCCTCTTCCTTCTGTCCCTGCTCCTTTAAAATATCAAAATAGTGCAGGCTCTCAACATCCCGGTACTGGGAAATGTCCGTGAAATTGGCATTTGTCATACCGATTTCCTCTCCCTGGTAAATAAAGGGCGTTCCCCTCATCCCGTGAATCACCGTAGCCAGCATCTTGGCGGACTGTTTCCTGTAGAAACCGTCGTCACCGAACCTGGATACCGCTCTCGGCTGGTCGTGATTGCACCAGAACACTGCATTCCAACCATTTCCCCCGGCAATGCCCTCCTGCCATGTGTGGAAAATCTTTTTCAGCCGTTCAAAGTCATAGGGCATTAAGGACCATTTATCCCCGTTCATATAATCCACCTTCAAGTGATGGAAGTTAAAGCACATCTTCAGCTGTTTTTCCTCCGGGTTTGTGTAATGAATACAATGGTCAATGGTTGTGGAAGACATTTCCCCTACCGTGACCACATCCTCTGCATCAAGCCCTGTATCCTCCACGATTTCCCTCAGAAACTCATGAATCCGGGGACCATCTGTGTAGAAACGGCGGCCATCCCCCTCCTCGTCGTCCTCCCAGGCAGTTGGCTTGGAAACCAGATTGATGACATCAAACCGAAAGCCGCGGATTCCTTTCTCTTTCCAAAAACGGAGTATATTTTTTATTTCTTCCCGCACGTTTGGGTTCTCCCAGTTTAAATCTGCCTGGGTAACATCAAATAAGTGCAGATAATACTTTCCCAGTTCTTCCACGTATTCCCATGCATTTCCCCCGAACTTGGACTGCCAGTTCGTGGGCGGACTTTCCGGCGTGCCTTCCTTAAAGAAATAGTAATCCTGATATTTCTTCTCACCGGCAAGAGCCCTCAAAAACCACTCATGTCTCGTAGAAGTGTGGTTAAAAACCATGTCAAGCATGAGCCTCATATCCCGGTCTTTTGCCTCGGAGATTAGGCGATCCAAATCCTCCATGGTTCCGAATAAGGGATCGATCCGGCAGTAATCCTCAATATCATAACCGTTATCATTCTGAGGCGATACGAAAAATGGAGTGAGCCAGAGGTAATCCACACCCAGCTTTTTTAAATAATCCAGCTTTTCGATAATGCCCTTTAAATCCCCGATTCCGTCTCCGTCAGTATCCATAAAGGATTTAGGATAAATCTGATAAACACATGATTTCTTAAAATTCTGCATTTACTAAATTCCTTTCTTTTTGCCCACAGCGACAGTCAGCCCAAAGGGTACTGCAATAGCAATCAGCATGCAGATGGCGAAGATTCCCATATATTGAGGCTGTATGGAAAGAATTCCCGGAATGCCGCCCACTCCGATGGAATTAGCCATAACGTTCATTCCAACAGAAACGGTTGCTGCAATGGAAGAGCCGATCATAGCGGAAAGGAAGGGGAAGCCCCTCTTTAAGTTTACGCCGAACATAGCCGGCTCAGTCACCCCTAAATAGCAGGAGATGCAGGCTGGAATGGAAATCTGCTTTGATTCCTCATCCTTTTTCTGTAAATAGATCATACCCAGTACTGCAGATCCCTGCGCAATGTTGGATAAAGCAATCATTGGCCACAGCATGGTTCCGCCGAACTCTGCCATGAGCTGGAGATCGATGGCATTTGTCATGTGGTGAAGTCCTGTAATGACAAGGGGCGCATAAACGAAGCCGAATAAGGTGGCAAACAGCCAGCGGAAGCTGGAAGTAAGTCCTGCATAAACCACCTTTGATATGGCGGAGCCAATGGCCCAGCCGATAGGTCCTACTACCGCATGGGCGGCAATCACTGCCAGAAGCAGGGAACAGAACGGAACAACAATCATGGAAATGGCCTGAGGAGTGATCTTCTTAAAGAACCTCTCCAGATAAACCAGCACAAAGCCTGCTAAAATTGCCGGAATAACCTGAGCCTGATAGCCGATCATTCTCATTTTTACAAAACCGAAATCCCAAACCGGTATCTCTACACCCGGTGCCATGGCATAGGCATTCAAAAGCTGGGGAGATACTAAGGTCAGACCGAGAACGATTCCCAGGATCTGAGTGGTTCCCATCTTTCTCGTCACGGACCATGTGATACCGACGGGAAGGAAATGGAAAATAGCCTCGCCCAAGAGCCAGAGGAAGCTGTAAACGCCGGACCAGAACTGGGAAACGGCCACCAAAGTCTCTGTCCCGTCATTCATGAATTTAATTTCACCGATAATGTTCCGAAAGCCCAGGATGAGACCGCCTACGATAATGGCAGGAATCAGGGGAGCGAATATTTCCGCTATATCTGCTACCACTCTCTGCAGCGCGTTCATGTTGCCCTTTGCTTCCTTCTTCACTTCGTCCTTTGATACGCCTTCAATTCCTGAAATTGCTGCAAATTCATTGTAAAAAGCCTGTACGTCGTTTCCAATGATAACCTGAAACTGTCCAGCCTGTGTAAAGGTACCCTTAACGCTTTTCAATGCTTCGATCTTTTGCGTATCAGCCTTTGAAGGATCTGACAGCACGAAACGCATTCTGGTCATACAGTGAGTCACGGCCCCTATATTCCCCTTACCACCGACGAGGTCCAAAAGCTGCCTGGAATCATCTTCATATTTCCCCATATCCATACTCCTTTTCCATATGTTTTTAAATTAGTTGCAACTTATATGTTATTATTGTATTTCGACTATAACATATACGTATATCTTTGTCAACATATATGAAGAAATATATTCCTGCCTTTGGATATACCTTCTTACAGCTTCCTTCGGGCGAAATCCACAAACTTGAACTTGTCCGGTCTGTGGCGGGATTCGGTAAACTGAAACAGGGTGGAGTCCTCCAGGTACGTATAACTCTTCACCACCACGATCATATCGTAGCTTCCCATATCCAGCAGGCGATAATCCTCATCTGTAGCCATGTGTACCGTAATTTCCTTCATGGCAAATCCGATTTTCAGGCCAAGCTCCTTTTCCAGATATTCGTAAACAGAATCCTGAGCCGCACGGAGAGGCAGATTTTCCACCACCTTCCGTGAAAAATAATCCTTGTCAATAATGATCTTCTCTCCCTCGATCTCCCTGACTCTCTCTAGCAAAAAGGCCTCATCCTCTGGTCCGATCTGCAGGGCCGCCATCAGCTTTTTATCTCCCTTGACGATTTCTAAATTTTCCACAATGGTAATGGGTTTAGAAGCAGAAAACCGGTAGATTTCCTTAAAGCTTGCGATTTCGGATACAGGGAAATTGAACTTGTTCTTGTCCAGGACCTCCGCCGCCTTTCCTCTGGCTTTTTGGATATAACCGTCCTGGACCAGAAGCTCCAGAGCCTTACGCACCGTATCCCTGGAAGCGCCGTAAGCCTCCATCATCTCGCCCTCCGCCGGAAGCTTATCTCCTGGCTCATATTCCCGCCTGTCAATCTTATCTAAAAGCAGCTTATAAAGATGCCTGTATTTACTTTCCATAATTGTTTAACCTCCATTTTACCGGGTTTATTTTTATATTTCTGATAAGTATTGATTTCATTGTAACATATACGTATATGTCAGTCAAATAAAAGTAATAGCAGGCCAGCGAGGCATGTGAATGAAGAGTCTTTTCCATAAAGAAAAAAAAAGAATCAGGCGGCCTGGTTAACCGTCTGATTCCTGTTATTATATCTGAGTTACAACTTTGCGTGGTGCAGTCATCTTCATACAGCGGAGCAGCTTGTCGTTTGGTTCAAAAATAATTTTCGTCCGTTCTGAACCAGACTGGCTGATCAGTGTATAAGTCTTAGCATCAGGTATTTTGGAAGAAAAATCCAGTACTTTCATGGTGCCTGTTTCATGATCTCTGGCTTCTGTAGAACCGGTAGGCGCTACTATCTGAATTTCCTCCATCGATCCTTCCCAGGCTTTCTTGCGCTTGCTTTTGCCGTAAATTCTGTCAATGGACAACGTATTGGTCACAAACAGATACTCATATTCCACTTCACTGTTGCGGAATACTACGTAGGTCGCAGCTCCGGCAGCGAACAAAATAATCACTCCAAAGATACCGAAAACCGGAGAGATGGACAGGAAAAATGCGATCACGCACAGAATTCCCATCACAATTTTCAGTAACATGGTATAAGCCGGAGACTTCCTCTTCACAAGCCATTCTGCATACATTTCATTCATAATAATACTGGATCCTTTCTCATACCTGCAAGGCGTCTCTTCCGTACAAATCTTACATCATATCCATTCCGCCCGGAGCCGGAACTGCAGGTGCTTTTTCCTTAATATTAGCAACAACAGACTCTGTTGTCAATAAGGTAGATGCAACACTGGTTGCATTCTGAAGTGCACTTCTTGTTACCTTGGTAGGATCAAGAATACCTGCATCAACCATGTCTACATAAGCTTCTTTGTATGCATCAAAGCCTGTACCTACTTTTGCTTCTTTTACTTTATTGATGATGACACTTCCTTCCAGCCCTGCATTGGCTGCAATGTGGTATAACGGAGCCTCCAGAGCCTTTAAGATGATCTTTCCGCCTGTCTTCTCATCGCCTTCCAGTCCGTTTACAAGACCTTCAATCTCAGTGATTGCATGGATATAAGCAGAACCGCCGCCTGCGATTACACCTTCCTCAACTGCTGCTCTTGCTGCAGATAACGCATCTTCCATACGAAGCTTTGCTTCCTTCATCTCAGTTTCTGTTGCAGCACCAACACGGATTACTGCTACGCCGCCGGATAATTTAGCAAGTCTTTCCTGTAATTTTTCTTTATCAAAATCAGAAGTTGTTTCTTCAATCTGGCTCTTAATCTGACCGATTCTTGCATCAATGGCAGCCTTGTCACCGGATCCGTCAACGATAACTGTATTCTCTTTCTGGATCTTAACAGATTTTGCACGGCCTAACTGATCAAGAGTTGCGCTCTTTAATTCGTAGCCCAGTTCTTCAGAAATTACTGTACCGCCTGTTAAAACTGCGATATCCTGTAACATCTCTTTTCTTCTGTCGCCGTAGCCAGGAGCTTTCACACCTACTACATTGAAGGTTCCTCTTAATTTGTTAACGATCAGGGTTGTTAATGCTTCGCCTTCAATATCTTCTGCAATGATAAGAAGTCTTGCGCCGGACTGAACAACCTGCTCTAATAATGGAAGAATCTCCTGAATGCTGGAAATCTTCTTGTCAGTAATAAGAATATATGGATCATCAAGATTTGCTTCCATCTTCTCCATATCGGTGCACATGTAAGCGGAAATGTAGCCTCTGTCAAACTGCATACCTTCTACAAGGTCCAGCTCTGTCTTCATGGTCTTGGACTCTTCAATGGTGATAACGCCGTTGTTGGAAACCTTCTCCATAGCGTCAGCTACCATCTCACCGACTTCATCATCTGCTGCAGAGATTGCTGCAACTCTTGCGATGGAAGCTTTTCCTTTGATCGGCTCACTCATCTTTGCGATTGCATCGATCGCTGCCTGTGTTGCTTTCCTCATACCCTTTCTTAAAACGATTGGGTTTGCACCGGCTGCTAAGTTCTTCATACCTTCATTAATCATAGCCTGAGCCAGTACGGTAGCCGTTGTGGTACCATCACCGGCAACATCATTGGTCTTGGTAGCTACTTCCTTTACAAGCTGTGCTCCCATGTTCTCGAATGCATCTTCCAGCTCAATCTCTTTTGCAATGGTAACACCATCGTTGGTGATTAACGGTGCTCCAAATGATTTATCAAGTACAACGTTTCTTCCTTTCGGACCTAATGTAACGCGAACGGTATCTGCTAACTGATTCACTCCTGATTCAAGTGCTTTTCTGGCTTCTACGCCATATTTAATCTGCTTTGCCATGATTCATTCCTCCAGTTTTAACTTTAATTTGGTGATCTTATATAAGGAAATCACGCCTTTTTTATCAAAATCTGCTGTTACCTGACGGTACTGCGTTTATTATTCAATTACTGCCAGAATATCACTCTGCTTAACAATTACATATTTCTCGTCGTCTTCTCCGGTTTCGATCTCTGTTCCTGAATATTTGGAGAAGATTACTTTATCGCCTGTCTTAACCTGCATGGAAACTTCCTTACCATCTACAAGACCGCCAGGTCCTACTGCGATGACTTCCGCCTGCTGTGGCTTTTCTTTTGCCTGACCCGGCAGAACAATACCGGACTTTGTTGTCTCCTCTGCAACCAATGGTTTTAACACAACTTTGTCAAATAATGGTACTAATTTCATTGCAATTCCTCCTCATAACCTTCTTATTATTTCTTTCTTATGGCCTATAGAAAGAAGTTATTTTTTATTCACATAATATGTTATATCACTCATTATTAGCACTGTCAATAGTTGAGTGCTAACTTTATATTTTTTTTACAATTTTACCATATTTAGACGGATTGAGCCGTTACTTACATAGTTTATAGAAATTTTCTTATTATATACCTTTATTTTTTTTCGGGTAAGTATTACAATAGGTAAGAGAATGAAAGGAGTGTTTAAAATGGCAAAAAGAGGTAATGGTTTTGGGAAATTCGTGGCACTTGCCACTATCGCCGGTGCTGTTGCCGCCGGCATCTCTTATTTTACAAAATACAAATCCTTCCATAAGGAACTGGAAGAAAATTTCCATGATTTTGAAGATGACGGGAATGATGACATTTCCAAAATTGACAGTACGATGAACCGCAACTATGTTTCTCTTCATGCAAACAAGGATGAGCTGAAGACAGCAGCCTCCGATATGGCAGACGCAGCGAAAGACGCAGCAACTGCAGCAAAAAACATGATGAAGGATGCGGCTACCATAGTGAGCGATACAGCCAGGGAAGCAGCTTCTGCAGTGGCTGATACAGCGAAGGATATGTTTGATTCTGCAATGGAAAAGGGAGATTCCCAAGAGGAAGATTCTGACATTACAGAAGACGGCGGTCTTGATTATTCCGCTTCTGAATCAGGACAACCTGCTGCAGATATGGCACAGAAAGATAACACAGATTCCAAAACAGAGGAATCTTCAGATGATACCACCACAATTGTGGAGGAGGAATTGCAATAAATTTTCTGCTGTATGCAGGTAAAAGGAGTATTTTTTGAAGGAATGTCTCAGAATATACTCCTTTTTTAGCGTTTCTTTCATTCGCAGAAGACTTGGCTGATAATCAAAAGGCTCAAAGATCCTATTTGTCAACATCTTAAAATGGTAAACGATAATAGGGAATTCTTTTGCATTCCTCAAAGCCTAATTTCCCTGCAAGCTTTCTGGAACCCATATTTCCCGAGTTGCAAGACCAGACAGGTTCCAGGCCATTCTCCAGACAATAATCGATCAATCGTGCGCAAACCCTTGCTGCAAAGCCTGAGCCGCGATACTCTGTGCCCGTCTCAATTCCAATTTCAAGTTTACGATCAATTACACAGGATGCGAAGGCGGTAGAAGCCGGTATTCTATCTTTTAGCAGCAGCGTAAACCCAATCCCATACTTTTCGAAATCACTATAGCTGACCCAAAAATATCCCGGTACTACGTTTCCAGCCAACTGATTGAAAATATCTTCTGTCATCGGGATAATTTCGGCATGTTCATCTGGAAGACTTCTCCTGAAGGCAAGATACTTTTCTTTCCGGAAGGTAAAATTGATTCTCTGATATTCCAGGACTTTATGAACTTCCGCTGATGACGGATCGCTGTACGGCTCTTCCGCCCCTTTTTTAATTAAATTATCCCCTAAAAGAGTTTCCATTTTCGAATAGAGCGCGGCAGGATATACCTGCAGCCATTCGGCTCTTTTTCTGCATTTGTCAGAATTGAGCAAATGTAGTTTCAGTTCTCCATAAAACTCTTCGTTACCGTTTTCTCCATAAAGTAAAGACATTCCATATGGATGTTGAAGATAAAATGAAGCTGGCGAGGTGCTATCATCAACAAAAATTTTTCCGTCTACTTTTCTCTCCAATACTGACATAGCAAATAAAGTATTAATCTCCGCTTCCTGTAAAGTTAAAATCAGATTTTGAAATGTTTCTTTTTTTAATTCAATCATTAAGACTGCCCCCTTGTATTTTAGTGGCTTTAGTATATAATGCAATTACTTATAGGTCAAATGTATAATATTAAATCTGTACTACTACAGACCGGACTTTGAAGATGCATAATTGGCAAATATAAAAGCCACTGGTTTCACCAGCGGCCAATTTTAAATAAAAAAATATAACTGATTCACCCAGGTTCAATACAGTATTCAAACCCGGCCTCCCGAATCATTTTTATAGTGCTGTCAATGCTCTCTCCGCCTGCGGTAAGATATCCGGAAGCAAATACAGAATCAACCGCATAAAACATCCATTTTTCTTTTCCTTTTAGATAAAGCTCCCTTCCTGCCGCACACCGGATATCTGAATCTGGATTTAAAAGTCTGGCAAGGCAAAGAACTTTTAAACAGTATTCAGAGGTGAGAATAGCTGTACTCTGATTCTCCAGCGCTGTACCTTTTATGGGGATCAGGAAATTAATCGGAACTGCCTTTGGATTTATGTTCTGAATCTCAAACAGCATGTCCACCACATCCTCCGGCTTCTCTCCCAGTCCCACGATTCCGCCGCAGCACAGTTCAAAGCCCATTTCTTTAAGCATCTGTATGTTGGCAATCCGCTGCTCATAGGTATGGGTCGTGCAGATATTCGGATAATAATTTCTGCCTGTATTTAAGTTGTGGTTTATTCTGTCCACACCCGCTTCCTTTAAGACCGCCGCCTGCTCCCTCGAGAGGAATCCAATGGAACAGCAGACCGGAGTATCTGCTTCTTTCTTAAGTGTCTTAATCTCATCTGCAAATGCCAGAATCTCTTCATCAGAAAAACGGATTCCGCTTAACCCGATGCAGTGGCGTGCCAGCTTCTTTTCTTTTACCAGATAACCGTCTTTTATAAGCTTGTCACAGGTAATCAGCTCATATGTATCAATATCTGTTTTCGCCTGTCCGGACTGGGCGCAATAGGCGCAGTTCTGGGTACAGTTTCCACTGCGGGCATTGGTCAGCAGGTGAATATCCACAATATTTCCTTTATGCTTTTTTCTTAAGGAATATGCCGCTTCAAGGAGCTTCGGAAGCTCTTCATCCGGCATCAGGAGTATGGACCTGGCATCCTCCTTTGTAAGATTCTCATATGGTTCTGTCATTTACTGCCTCCTCTTATCCCGCCCTACCACTGCAGGGTTCTTTGAATCACCGAATATAAACGGCGTACCAGCACGATAGTAATGCATGTCTTTAATATGTCTCCAGGAAGAAACGGAATCACGCAAAGCCCAAGTGCAGCTGAAAAAGAGGTATGGGTGATATAGGAAAACCACAGGGTTCCAAATACATAGGTAATCAGCCATCCGGCAAGAATCGATACTGCCAGCGCCTTAACCGTCCGTTTTCCAAAACGTTCCAAAATCCAGCCAGTCACGTAAGCAGACACAATATAAGCGATGATATAACCTCCCGTAGGTCCGGCAATCCAGGTCAGTCCGCTGTGAAAACCAGAAAAAACCGGAAGCCCTGCCGCCCCCATCAGGACAAAGGTAAGCTGGCTTAATGCACCAAGTCTTGATCCCAGTAAACAGGCAGCAAGAAAGGTGGAAAGATGAGCGAAATTAACGGGAACCGGGCCGATGGGTATGGTAACCTGAGACAGAATTGCAGTCAGAGAAGCAAACAGAGCACATAACGTAATTTCTTTTGTTTTTAAATGTTTCATGAAAAATCCCCCTGTATAATGATGTCATTTTTCACCATTATACAAAGGGATTTTTATATTGTCAACCCAAACATTCAATTAGGTTAACATTCCGTCGTTCTATTACAAAAACAGCCTTTATTTCTCGTAAAGAAACTCTTCCGGCAGCGTCACTTTAAAATCCCGTGCCAGATCTTTAAAGTTCTCCGGTGTGATTGTCTGGAGCTTATCCGGACGTATGGATAATACCTTTACCAGAATCTCCGCAGATTTTTCGACTGTGTGCATTAATCCGAAGGTTAAGTCAAAATCTTCACCGGAAGCGAACAGACCATGATGGGCCCATACTGCCACGTCATATTTCTTCATCAGTTCACTGGTTGCAACTGCAATATCACGTCCGCCCGGGACCATCCAGCCAACGACACCCACGCCTCCAGGGAAAACAACAGGACATTCCGTTGCCATTTCCCACAATTCTCTTGTAAACACTCGATCCTCTAAAGGAAGCACAAAAGTCAGTGCAATTACGTTTGCGGGATGGGCATGGTAAATGACGCGGTGCAGCCCTTTGGTAGCATTCTTCTTCACTTCGTGATTCATTAAGTGGGAAGGCAGCTCACTGGTGGGACGGCCTCCGTTTACAAGCCCCCAGCAGATCCGATAATTTTCTCCGGATTCATCGATCTCTATGATACAGGTGTTGGCAGCCGGATCCAGAATGACATTGCGGAAATATTTTCCGCTTCCTGTCACCATAAAATATTCTCCTGCCAGATCCTTAACCGTTGTTCCGATTGGCTGCCATGGAGTATTTCTGTCTAATTCTTTCTTTACAGACTCCACCTCTTCTGACTTAATCCGGTAGCTTAAATTGCCTCCGTTTCTTTCATGCCAGTTCTGCTTAAAACCATCGTCACACATACGGATAAAGCCTTTTACAAATTCTGCATCTAAAATCTTCATGTTTTTTCTCCTCTATTTGCGGTTTGCCAGTACTTCTTTTTCATATGCGGTAATCTGGCTGAACCAGTCTTCTTTTGCAGGTACTCCGTTTAACTCACAGAAATAGTTCCATACATCGCCGATAGGGTAGAGCTTTAATTCTTCCTGAAGCATCATAAGCTCTGTAAAATTACGGGATTCCTGTAAAGCAGCCAGCTTTTCTTTTGGAAGAAGAAGGGCATTTAAAAGAGCTTTCTGCATGTTTCTCATTCCTACTACCCAGGCACTTAGTCGGTTGATGCTGGCATCAAAAAAGTCCAGAGCCAAAAGGACGCGGTCTGCTCCGCCCCGCACAATCTCTTTTGCAATCTCTTTCGTCTCATCATCAAATAATACCACATGATCACTGTCCCAGCGAACCGGTCTGGTTACATGAAGCGCCACCTTATCAAAGAACAGCAGCATGGAAGAGATCTTATCGGAAACCACTTCTGTCGGATGATAGTGTCCGCTGTCCAGCAGGCAGAGAATATCATTCTTTGATGCGTAGTTCATGTAAAATTCATGGGAGCCTACCGTACAGCTTTCCATTCCGATGCCAAATACCTTGGATTCCACTGCAACGTATACCTTAGACTTATCGTAATCCATGGAAAGGATCTGGTCAAGGGAATCCTTTAACCTTGCTCTTGGTGAGGTGCGGTCAGCGGGGATATCCTTAAATCCGTCCGGTATCCAGATATTCATGGTGCAGGGAGTATTTAACTCTTCAGCAAAATACTGGGAAATGCGGATACAGGCCTTAACATGACGGATCCAGAACGCTCTTATTTCAGGATCTTCACTTGATAAGGTGGCATGCTCTGCCTTTGGGTGTGAGAATAAGGTAGGGTTAAAATCGATGCCGATACCTCTTTCCTTTGCAAACTCCACCCATTTTGCAAAATGCTTTGGCTCCAGCTCATCGCGGTCAGACCATTCCCCTTCTTCAAAGATTCCATAGCTTGCATGAAGATTAATTCTGTGTTTTCCCGGAATCAGGCTCAGCGCCTTGTCCATGTCTGCCATCAGTTCTTTAGGATTACGTGCCCGTCCGGGATAATTTCCAGTTGTCTGGATTCCTCCTGATAATGCGCCGGCTCCGTCAAATCCGGTTACGTCATCTCCCTGCCAGCAGTGCATGGAAATAGGGATCTGTTTCAATGCAAGAAGTACCTGGTCTGTATCAACACCTACTGCTTTATAGCTTTCCTTTGCCGCTTCATATCTTTCTTTGATTGTCATGGCTTTTTCTTCCTTTCTCTTTTCTCAGTCTAAATGAAATACCGGCTTTAACCCGTCTGAAACAGGGCTGTTGTCAGGATTGGTTTTCATAATGTCCGCCATATAGTCCCACCATTTCCGGTTAATGGGTGTATCTGCAGATTTGGCCCACTTCTCCTCATCTTCTATTTCAATATATCCATAAAGCACATTGGTCTCTTCATCTAAAAATATGGAATAATTATGGCCGCCGCATTCATGGATCATCTCTTTCATCTCCGGCCAGAGCAGATTATGACGCTTTTCATATTCTTCAGCCATTCCTTCATTTAAATACATTTTAAATGATTTTCTGATCATAGTTTTCTCTCCTTTACAAAACCTCTCACAAGGGCTTATATTCTTTTACAGCAAATGACTGGTAAACGGATTCTCTTGCAGTTTTTAAATCTCTAAATTCCCCGTAAGCAATCATCTGGGCCAGCAGATTCCCGATTGCAGTCGCTTCTCCCGGTCCGGCGTAAACGGTCTTACCGGTTTGTTTCGCAGTTAATTTATTTAAGTAGGCTGCGTTGGAACCGCCGCCGACTACATGAAGGTCTGAATATGTTTTTCCTGTAATGGATTCCAGTTCTTCTGCCGTTTCTTTATAACACGCGGCAAGGCTGTTATAAATTACTGCTGCAATCTCTCCTGCACGTTCAGGAACGGGCTGTTTTTTATTCCTGCAGAAATTCATAACCGCTTTTATCATGCTTTCCGGAGCCAGAAAACTGCTGTCGTTGCAGTCTACCAGAGAAGGGATCGTCTCTTTTGAAGCAAGTTCACACAGCTCAGCAAAGGAATAGTCTTCCCCTCTGCCAGCCAGTTCTTTTTTCACCGACTGGATCATCCAGAGGCCCATAATATTTTTTAAATACCGATAGCGGTAATCATACCCGCCTTCATTGGTAAAATTGGCTTCCATGCTTTCATTGGAACAATCCGCTGCAAGAAGTTCCGTTCCCATAAGAGACCACGTTCCCGAACTGATATAGAGAATATCATCCTCTGCACCTTCCTTATCCGGAACTTTAGGAACTGCCATGACAGCAGAACCGGTATCATGAGTGGCCGGCAGTATCACTGTACAGGAAAAACCGACCTCTTTTATGATTTCCTCCGTAAACTGTCCCACTTTTGTACCAGGCATGGATAATGGACCAAACAGCTTTTCCGGATAGGAGAGCATACGGATCAGTTCATAATCCCAGTTTTCTGTTACAGGGCTCACCAGCTGGGTTGTGGTAGCATTGGTATATTCCTGTTTTTTTTCTCCCGTCAGCAGAAAATTAAAGTAATCGGGAATCATAAGGAAAGATTCCGCTCTTTTAAGAAGCTCCGGCTCTTTCTCCTTAACAGCCATCAGCTGATAAATCGTGTTGAAGATCTGTTTCTGGATTCCCGTTCTCTTATATAAGTCATTCTGGGAAATGAATTCATATACCTTCTCATCCATTCCTGATGTTCTGTCATCCCGGTATCCTGCTGCCCTTCCAAGAATTTTATTATTCTCATCAAGAAGAACAAAATCCACTGCCCAGGTATCAATACCCATACTGACTGGTATCTTACCCAGCTTTTTGCACTGCTTTAATCCCTCTTTTATTTCTGCAAATAAGGACCCCACATCCCAGGATAAATGCCCATCCTCCTGCTTCATACCGTTTTCAAAACGGTAGATCTCCTCCAGAACTATTTTGCCGTCCTGCACAGTCCCAAGTATATGGCGGCCGCTGGAGGCCCCAATGTCTACGGCAAGATAATATTTCTCCATCCACACCACACTCCTTTCATTATTCTTGCCCACGCCCTTTGGGCATAAAGGGATACCCGCAGGGTATTTCTTCCTTTATCATAACGGATATTCAAATAAAAAATAAGGTCGCTGTTTAATTAAAACTGCGTCCTTATTTGCATTATTGGCATTGTAACACCTGTATGAATCATAGAATTATACTGAACGTAAAACCGGGCAATAGCTGAAACTCTGGAGTGTGACAATAAGATAACAGGAAAATAGCAACTGACCTCTTGATTCTGAATTGCAGATATGCTATATTAGAATTACAAAAGGAACAACCGCCCCTCTACAAGGGGTTGGCCATGAATAAGATAGAAAATCCCACCCTCTCAACCGCCAAGTTTACAAGGGTGGTTTTTCTATGCCTGTTTCCAGGACTTTACAGAAAAATCCTACTTACAATTATAAAAAATAAAGGTAAGCAATGCTAAAATGAATGTACCAAAGGCCATAAGGTCTTTAAAGTCATACTTCATCCGCACCACCTCCTATCTATGTAAAGATAGAAGGCCAACGCCCTTGCAGTGACACGATTGTTCCATGTCACTATGGTAACATATCCCATTTCAATGTGCAATTACTTTTCCTGGTAGCAGGTACAATAACGATCCTGCACGTTTCTCGCCTTTCCCTCGACTTCGTTCCTTTTCCCGGTGTTCTCTGGTAACAATGCAAAACGCCATGGAAATACTGATTTCAGTATACCATGACGCTTGATTGTTATTTTAACACCATTTTTCATAAATAAAGACAACGAGCAATAAACTGAATAACTGGATTCATTTGCATTTCCCTGCCCACTATTTATACAAACCTTAATCAGTTTTGGAAGAAATAAGTAATTCTTTTAAATCCATAATAGACATTTCGTGCTCGTCCAGTATTGTGGATACTTCCTTAAACTGTTCCAGCTTTATTTTATCCTGAATTTCTTTTTCCTTTTCATCCAGTGTAATGAGACATTCCTTATACTGCTTAATGGATTCCTGCACTTCCTTTAACTCTTCCTGAAGTTTTTCCAGTGCTGTCTTTCTGACTCCTCTTGGCATATTGGTCCTCTCCTTTACAGATATTATTAAATTAACCATATATAACCAAGTATATGCAGATTTATTTTTCTTTATTACAAAAATACAACTTTTTAATAAATTATCTTAGTTTTCTTTTTCTTCTTTTTAAAGCTTTGGTTAAAGTTTTAACTTCTTTACAAAGAATGAATGTGATATTATCATCTCTTTCCTTCCGGAAACGGCAATGATAAATTCTTATCCCTGTATTCTTTTGGAGACATGCCATGGTAATTCCGGAAAATCCGGTGAAAATAACTGGTATTATCATAGCCTATCGCAACCGATATATCGGTTATGGAAAGTCTGGTATTAAGCAGAAGAAACGATGCCTGATTCAGCCGTTTAATCTGAATGAGTTCCTTAAAAGTCCGGCCGGTAAGACGTTTTACTGCTCTGCTCAGCCAGTAAATATTGTAGTTTAACCGGGCTGCAAGCTCTGTCAGTTCTCCGTCCTTATAATTTTCATCAATAAACTTTAAAACCTGAAAGGTCAGCTTCTGGTCAAAACTTTCTGTTGTATGGCTGATTTTATCCGTGTAATGCATCAGCTGGAGAAATAAAAGACCCATTGTAACCTGATTGATGCTTCTTTTATTGGGCTGGTCATTGAGCAGCGTCCAGACCATATTTTCCACCAGATTCTGTACCGGAAGAACGTCTGCAACCTGAAAATGCAGGTAACTTGCATAGCGTGGATCAAAACACAAACTGCCCACCAGAAAATCCCTCAGAAGGTTTTTCTCCTCTCCCATCATCTGAAAAGCGGTATCAAAAAATTCCGGAAGAATGATAAAGTTAACCGCAATATCTCTCTCACCTGCAGGAAGTATTTCCTGGGATGCATGCTGATTTAAAAACAGCAGCTCCCCGGTCTTTAATACCACTTCTTCCCCGTCAATGCGGTGTGTCGTCTCTCCCTGACACATATAAATCACTTCTATATAATTGTGCTTATGTCTTGGAAAATGGACAAATCTGGTATGTGGCCTGATACGGATCATTTTACCGTGCTCCAGCATCTTTTTACTGTCAATCACCAGCTCCTGTCCCTCTGTATAACGTTTCCGGTCGATCTCCGTCCGGCCGTTTATGATTTCCCGTTCCTCATCGGTGATGACCGCCAGACGATTGATAATCTCCTGATTCACTGTTTGGTGCCTCCTCCTTCGCTCTGGGAGAACAGGATTAAGTTCTTCCATCTATCCTCACCTATGGCACGTTCACTGAGTGCATAAGCGTGGTCTTTTTCACCGTTAGCCAGGAGTTTATAGATGACTGCCCCATTTGCATCTGTATCCCTGATCCACCGGTCATTTCGTACTATCACCCCGTCAGCAGTCTGAAACTGCCAGACAGCCGTCTCCTCCTGCCTGTTGGTGCTGGAATAAGTGATTTCACCCTGCATGAGATCATTCTGAAACATTCCGTTTTTCGAGGTTTTGACTGTAATATCCTGTGTCACTCCATCGTAATAACGGTAACCGCATTCTCCGCTGCCGTTCATCTTTCCATTCTTCCAGTTTCCGTAAGAATAATCATATCGTTTTCCTTCTTCCAGACTGAGAACTGAAATCGCAGCAGCAGTTCCCTCCGGAACCCCATTCTTAAAATCTCCATAAAAGACAACCGTTGGTTTTAAAAATACCAGTCCTGTACCGTCTGTTATTTCACGTTTTAATCTGCCCTCAGAATATATACAGGGAAACTCATTTATGGAATCCCGATTTGCCTCTACAAGCCTGGCAGCTCCTTCTAAATCCCCTTCCTTAAACCTGCCGGTCAGTCCTTCCAAAAATTCCTGATCAGCCGCAGTCAGAGAAATCCCTGGATCCTGTGTCTCAGTTATGTCCATTTTCTTTGCAGGTATATCCTGTGCCTGGATCTTACTTAGCTGTGTTTCCTTAATCTGTGCTTCCTTACTGTTTCTAACCGTTCCTGCCACGCTTAAAAGAAACATCAGAACATACACCAGGGCAATGGTGATTCCTATCCTTAAATTTTCTTCTCTTTTTGTTCTATTCAGATCATGATTCACTTAATCACCCCTTACTGCCGTCAACCGACCAGGCTTCTTTTAAAAGAATGATTCCTTCCTGGATCTTTTCCTCAGTCAGATTTGCAAATCCAAGAATGACTGTAGGCGGATATTTGTTGTGCTCCCTGTGGATAAAGGAACCGGACAGACCATATACTTTTACGTTTCGCTCCTCTGCCCTTGCAACCAGTTCCTCCTCCGTTCTTCCCATCCGGTCGGTAAGAAGCAGATGAAGTCCTGCATGTTCCCCGCCAATAAAAAACTGTTCTTCAAAGGATTTCAAACCGGCAGTCAGCACATCATGCTTGGATTTATACAATGCTCTCATCCGGTTTAAATGGCGCTCATAATGCCCCTCGGACATGAACTGGTAGAGAATATTCTGGTCAATTCTTGATACAGTGGAAGCATAGAAACTGAACCTTTTCTGATAAATCCGGCATAGGGGCATGGGTAATACCACATAACTGACACGAATGGCCGGAGCGATGGATTTGGAAAAGGTTCCGCAGTAAATTACCCGGTCCCTGTCATCCATCCCCTGCAGGGCAGGAATCGGCTTTCCCTTATACCGGAACTCACTGTCGTAATCATCCTCAATTAAATACCGGTTCTCACGTTCATACGCCCATGCCAGCAGCTCCTGCCTGCGTTTGACGGGCATAATAATTCCGGTTGGGTATTGATGCGAGGGCATAACATAGGCAATATCCGCCCCGCTTTTTTCAAGCAGCCGCACATCCATTCCTGACTTGTCCATATCCACCGGCACGACCTGATACTGCAGGCTGTCAAACACCCGGTAGGCCTGTCTGTAAGTAGGATTTTCCATGGCAATGGTTCTGTCCTTCCCAAGAATCTGGGACAGCAGCATCAACAGATATTCGCTTCCTGCACCTACAATGATCTGCTCCGGAAGACAGTTGACTCCTCTGGCAGAATGCAGATAGGAGCGGATCGCTTCCCTGAAGGGTAATTCCCCCTGGGGATCCCCGGCTGCAAACATCTCCCTGTTATCATCGATCAGGGTATTTTTCGATATCCGCCTCCATGTATTAAAGGGGAAACTGCATAGATCAATTCCTCTTGGAGAAAAGTCCACAGCCCATTCTTTCTTTCCGTTTTTCTTATTTGTATCAATAAAAAAAGATGGCTGGCTTTTCATTTTCTCCTGACCGGTATCAATAAGTCCGTCGATTTTCAGCACAAAATAACCCCGGCAGGGAACCGCTTCAATATAGCCCTCTGATAAAAGCTGCTCATAGGCCATCTGGGTGGTGCTCCTGCTGACTTTTAAGTGCTCCGCCAGCAGTCTGGTGGAGGGAAGGCGGACCGCCGGTTTTAGGTTTCCTTTTACAATTTCATTCTTAATGTAACTGTAAATCTGGCTGTAATAAGGCCATCCCGGCTGATTCTTTAAGGGTATCATCAGCTCCATGAAAAAAACATTCCTCCTTTACCGGATAGGAAAAAATGCCGCACGTCCCTTATCCTTCGGTCATGCGGCATTTCTGTTCAGCTGTACTATTTTGCAATTTTAAAGGAACTCTTTAAGGATACAATCCGGTTGAATACCAGATGTTCTGGTGTGCTGTCCTTGCAGTCAACACAGAAGAAGCCGTTTCTCACAAACTGGAAGCTGTCATATGCCCTGGCTCCTTCAAAGCTGGGCTCCACATAACAGTGTTTTAAAACAGTCAGGGAATTGGGATTCAAGTTTAAGCTGCCGTCTTCGTTTAATTTCCCTTTTTCTTCGTCCACGATGTTCTCGTATAAGCGGCACTCCGCTTCCTGTGCAGTGGCTGCAGCCACCCAGTGAATGGTACCCTTCACTTTTCTGCCCTCGAATCCGGAACCGCTCTTCGTCTCCGGGTCATAGGTACAGTGAACAACCGTAACATTGCCGTTCTCATCTTTTTCGCAGCCTGTGCAGGTGACAAAATAAGCGTTCATGAGGCGGACTTCATTGCCTGGGAATAAACGGAAATACTTTTTAATGGGCTCTTCCATGAAATCTTCCCGTTCAATGTAAAGCTCTTTTCCAAATGGAACCTTTCTCTCACCCAGCTCCGGATTTTCCAGGTTATTGGCAACATCCAAATACTCTGTGGTATCCTCCGGATAATTATCAATTACCAGTTTAATGGGATCTAAAACCGCCATCATTCTGGGTCGTTTCAGTTTTAAGTCCTCCCTGATGCAGTATTCAAGCATGGCGTAATCAACAGAGCTGTTGGCCTTGGAAACACCTACCAGGTCGACAAACATGCGAAGTGATTCCGGCGTATAGCCTCTTCTTCTTAACGCTGCGATGGATACCAGCCTGGGATCTTCCCAGCCGTCAACAATATTGTCCTCCACAAGCTTTTTGATGTAACGCTTTCCAGTCACAACATTGGTCAGATAAAGCTTGGCAAATTCAATCTGGCGGGGCGGATTTTCAAATTCACATTCCTTTACTACCCAGTCGTACAGCGGTCTGTGATCTTCAAATTCCAGAGTACAGATCGAATGGGTGATATGTTCAATGGCATCTTCTATTGGGTGGGCAAAATCATACATGGGGTAAATACACCATTTGTCCCCGGTGTTATGATGGGACATACGCGCCACACGGTAAATGACCGGATCACGCATGTTGATGTTGGGAGATGACATATCAATTCTGGCTCTTAATACCTTTTCGCCGTCTTTATATTTTCCGTCTTTCATCTCTTCAAACATCTTTAAGTTTTCTTCCACACTCCTGTTTCTGTAAGGACTCTCCTTACCCGGAGTTTTAAAATCTCCTCTGTATTCCCGGATCTCTTCGGCAGTCAGATCACAGACAAATGCCTTTCCTTTCTTTATTAAAAGAACTGCACAGTCATACATCTCCTGAAAGTAGTTGGAAGCAAAGTAAAGCCTGTCATCAAATTCTGCACCCAGCCATTTTACATCCTCAATAATGGATTCCACGAATTCTGTCTTTTCTTTAGTCGGGTTTGTATCATCAAAACGGAGGTTGAATTTTCCGCCATACTTTTTAGCCAGGCCATAGTTTAACAGGATGGATTTGGCATGTCCGATATGCAGATAACCGTTTGGCTCCGGTGGAAATCTGGTCTGCACATGGTTATAAACGCCTTCTAAAAGATCCTTGTCTATCTCCTGCTCAATAAAGTTTTTAGAAATTATTTCTTCTTTGTTATCTTCCATCTTTCTTCCTCCATGTCAGTCACTTCAATAATACAATATCATATCATACTTCAATCGATTCGAAAAGGGGGAAAACGTCTTAATCCTATATCAGATAGCCTTTCTTTTTCAGCTCTGCCTCAATAAAATCCAGATTTTTCTCCGAGTCTGCCTCTACAGTATGATAATGACAGCCTCCAGTCAGTACATTTAAGGGCTGGTCTTTGGAGGATTTCATATGCTCCACAAATTCAGCCGCATCCAGACGGTTATTAATAATTAAATCCACCTCGATCTGTCCGTATAACTGGTGCTCAATCAACACATTTTTTAGCCTTCCCCCGTAATCAACGATGGTATTAAGCTCATCTAAGGTATCCTCTGTCCGGTGACTGGTCCGAAAGACCCTTATACATGCCTGTGTATCTTCGTCCTCATCTCTGTGAAGGAGGTAGCCTTTATTAGTAGATATAATTTTCTCATTTTCTGCCCGCAAAAGTGCTATATCCTGTACCACCACCTGTCTGCTGACGCCCAGTCTCCGGGCCAAATCTCCTCCGGATACCGGCTGTCCTTCCTCATTTAAAAGCTCCACTATTTTTTTTCTTCTTCTGCTTCCATCCACGTCTCGTTGTACCTGCCTTGTTCTCTGATGTCCTCTGTTGTCAAAAATGCTCCTTCATATCCAAGGAGTTCGCAAAGTCTTGTGATGTGAGGCGGCTCCAGCCGGGCTTTTAAAAGAATGTCCTTCTGGTAAAAGACCTCCTCTCCCGGTCCGTCTGATATCACCTTTCCCCCAGCCATGACAATAACCCGTTCAAAATACCGGGCAACAAAATCCATGTCATGAAGAATAGCCAGTACGAATTTCCCTTTACCTGTCATGGTCCTGATTAATTTTCCCAATACTTCCCGCCCTCTTGCATCCTGGGCGATGGTAGGTTCATCTAATATAAGTACCTTAGGGTCCATTGCGGCAACGGATGCAATTGCTACCATCTTCCTCTCAGACAGATCCAGATCATAAGGATTTTCTTCTGCTGCATGGAGAAGTCCCACCATCTCAAGGGCTTCTCTGGCGCGCTGTTTTGCCTCTTTTTTCGTCATGCCGATGTTTAAGGGGCCTACCATCACCTCTTCTAAAACCTGATTTTTAAAGATCTGGTCATCGGGATTCTGAAATACATATCCCACCTTTTTTGCAAGCTGGGCCACTGTCCGCCCTGAAATATCTTCCCCTTCAAGCAAAACAGTTCCTGCCTTTGGTTTTAACAGCCCCTTAAGCAGCTTAACGAGAGTAGTTTTGCCAGCGCCGTTCTGGCCGATCACTGCAGTCGGTCTCGCATCCAGGGTAAGTGTCAGATTTTCAATTACAGGGGCGCCCGGTATATAATAAAAACCCAGATCTTTTATGGAAAATATCTCCGTCTCCTGTTTCACACCGTTTCTGCCTCTTATTCTTCCGGGAAGGCTGAGAGGAAACTGATCCTTTAACTGCTGTATCTGATTTAAAGTTACGGGATAGATAAGCTCCTCTCCCTCTTTCCTGTGTACGAAAAGGGCTTTGGAAACCTGGGTGTATACAGGAGGCTCAACTCCCAGCTTTCTTAAGTCTTCTCTGGAAAAAATACACTCCGGAACATCATAAGCCACCTGTGTTCCCTGATGAAGCAATAAGATTTTATCGCAGTAGGCCGCCAGCTTTTCCATCTTCTGTTCCACCATGATGATGGTGATTCCGGTTTTTGCCAGCTTTTCAACCACTCGAAACACCTCCTCGCTGCCCTGGGGATCCAGCTGGGAGGTGGGCTCATCAAGGACAAGAACTTCCGGCTCCATGGCAAGAATGCTGGCGATCGCCACTCTCTGAATCTGCCCACCGGATAAATCAAAGGGATTCCTGTCCTTATACCTGATGATATCCAATATCTGTAATGCTTTTTCCACTCTTTTTCCGATCTCTTCCCTTGGAATTCCAAGGTTTTGAAGGCCAAAAGCAATTTCATCAAAAACCGTATCCTTCGCACCGGACAGCTGGTTAAACGGATTCTGAAACACAAGGCCCACCTTCTGGCACAGTGCTGCAATGGGTACTTTTGATGCTTCCATTCCGTCTATGAGCACCTTTCCTCCATACGCTCCCCTGAACATGGTAGGAACCAGCCCTGCAAATGCCTGGCAAAGAGTGCTTTTTCCCGCCTGGTTTTCCCCCACAATTCCGATAAACTGTCCCTTCTCCACTTCAAAATTAATCCCGTCAAGAGCCAGCTTACTGGTGTGGGGATACCGGTATTTCAAACCGCTCACTTCAATGAATGCCATACATCACCCTCCATACTACCGAAGCCGCAATAATCAGAACCATGAGAATCATGAACCGCTTATCCCGGCCCACAAGCCTGTGTTCTCTTAAAAAAGTCTTTTTATTTTTCGATCCGAATCCTCTCACTTCAAGGGCAATTGCCCGTTCCCTGGTATTGATGAGAGAGCTGCTGACCACAGGAGAAATAAGAGGAATAAACGCCTTCGCCCTGGTAAATAAGCTTCCTTCGGTTTCCATTCCACGGCTCCTCTGGGCATCCAGAATGGTATTCATGGTTGCCATCATCTGAGGTATGATTTGAAAAACAGAGGTAATCATATATCCGAATCTGGGAGAAAAACCGGCCTGCTCCAAATCCTCCACCAGATCTGAGGGTTTGGTGGTCAGTACAAATGCCGCAAAAGCAAGAAGCATATTTAAAATATTCAGACCGATCCGGCATGCGTAAAGGAGACCTTCCTGATAAAAAGCCAGAGTTCCGATCCGAAACAGAATCGTGGTGTTTTCCTTATTAAACAGGCCGTGAATAAGAAAAACAGTGATGATAATGGTAAATGAAAATGCAATCAGCGGAAAAACCTTTTTTAAGATTCCTCCGCTGATCAAAAGGCCCAGACTGATTACCATAAACAGCCCGTACATCCACAGCGCGCCTCCAATCAGAGGCACGCTGATGGCTGCCAGAATATAAACCATCTTGGCAAACGGGTGAAGTCTGGTTAAACAGCTGTCCTTATCTACGTAGAGACTGATGCTTTTCATAGGATTGAACCCTTTCTTAATCCAGACTTTCTACCTCATCATTGACCTCATAGAGGGAGGTGAGTTTTTTAGGCAGTCCTTTCATTATGGCAAAAACAATGAGGACTGTTATAAGCTTGTCCGGTACATCCACAACCAGTTCATCGAGAAATGATCCTAAGAATATGGGCAATCCGGCTGACTGGGACCAGCCAAATAAAAGATCTCCCCAGACGTTGCCGGTTGCACCGCCCCAGAATATCACATTTAAAGGAGTGGAGATGACAACTGCCGTAAGTCCCGCAGCTACTGCAGTCAGAATGGCTCCCGACAGCTTTTCCATATATCCAAGTCTTGCCATGATTCCGACTGCAGCACCGATTCCCAGACTGGTTAACGCATAGATCAAAGTGATAGAATCACCGGTGGTAAAGCCAAAGATCAGGTTGTTGGCTGCTCCGCAGACAGCTCCGATGACCGGACCTCCAAGCACTCCTCCGATACAGGTTCCGATAGAATCCAGCCAAAGGGGAAGTTTTAAAACTGACGCAAAAAGTTTTCCTAAATAATTAATTCCAATGCAGGCGGGTATCAGCACAAAAGTGGCTGCGTGCAGCCTGGTCTTAAACAAATGATTCATCTCATTTCCTCCATTCATGATTCTGATTGATTCAATCGTACAAACGCATCCAGCGCAGTAAGAATCTCCAGCTGTTCTCCTCTCATCATGGCAGATTCGCCGTCTGTATAGCTGTTAATCTGTTCTGAGAGTTCTTCCTGATATTCCACCACTGTATTCAGAATGGACGCCGTTTTAACACCGCGCAGTCCTCCTGTCACAAATACGGCAGCCGTTTCCATGTCAGATCCCAGCACGCCTTTCCCTGACCAGTAAGCGCAGATTTCCTCTTCATGATCGATGTAAAAGCTGTCGTGGCTCCTGGCAATTCCCACATGGGTCCTTGCCCCCAATGCTTTTGCACTATCCATACAGGCAATCAGAAGTTCCGTATCCGGGATTGCGGGATACTTGGAATCCACATAGGAAGAGGAGGCACCGTCATCCCTCACGGCCCCGTTTACCAGGATTAAATCTCCCAGTCCGATTCCTTTTCTAAGGGCTCCGCAGCTGCCGATCCGGATCATTCCACGTACTCCGATTCTGGAAAGCTCCTCCACAGCGATTGCTGCAGATGCTCCACCTATTCCGGTAGAAACCGCCATCACAGGCACTCCATGATAGAGCCCTTTTATGCTGCGGTATTCCCTGTTGTAAGCCAGCTCCTGTACATCCGACAGATATGGGGCAATCCGGTCTAAGCGGGCCGGATCCCCCGGCAGCAGAGCATAGGGCGCTGCCTGACCGACTGACAGCCTGATATGGGGCATGATTTCAGCCAAAATTACCATCTCCTTCCTTTTCTCTGCTCTGAATTTAGCACAAAGGAGCTGCCTTGTCAACCAAATGTCAGGTGACAAGACAGCTCCTTACTCTTTTAAAATTTTAAGTTTCTGTTTATTTTCTTATGGCAGCTGTCCATAGATCCTGTTTCTCAGTAAACTGTTCATTGATCCATTCCAAAGCCTGCTCTCTTCCTTCCTCTGAAAAAGGGAAAACTGCTTTCGTCTTTTTTTCATCAGGAGTTGCCTCATAACAGTATGGCTGGGGATATACGGTAACTAAAAGCCCCTCTTCTTCCTTATTAATCCGATACCGCATTCCATTCATGCTTCCCGTATAAGCCTCTTTTTTAAAAAACTGGATTGGTACAAAGGTTTCCTTATTAAGCATGGTTAATCAATCTCCTTATTTGACACCCGGACCTGTTTTTTTCTTACCTGTGGACCTGGAAACTCCGGGACCTGCTTCCTGCTGCGGGTTGTCTATAATAGGGGCTTCCTGGGTGGAAGGCGTTGTTACCGCAGGTGTTGTAGGCGCTGCCGTGGTTGGTGCTGCCGTGGTCGGTGCGGCCGTGGTTGGTGCGGCTGTTGTCGCTGCCGTGGTGGCCGGAACTGACGTTGTTGTCGTTGCTGCCGGCGTTGTACCGGCAGTTTCGGTTTTCGTTGTACCGTTAGAGGTCGTCTTTGATTCCGTACCAGGTAAATTGTAGCAGAGCACCGGTACTTTTGACGGGATATTTTCAAAAAGCGTCTTGGCCATGGCAGGCGGAAGGTTTACACAGCCATGGGATCCGCTGGTTTTAAAAATGCTTCCTCCAAACTGCTTTCGCCAGGTGGCGTCGTGAAATCCGATGTTGCCGTTAAATGGCATCCAGTAAGCAACCGGTGTGCTGTAATCCTCTCCCTTTAAGGTCGCATCCTTCTGCTTATAGGACAGGGAGTAAACTCCTGCCGGTGTTGACCAGCCCTTTGATTCATTTCCTGATACGAAATCAGTATCAAGAACCAGTTTACCGTCTTTATAAAAATATAAATGCTGGGCTGTGAGATTTACTTCTACATAGGTATTGCCATAATCATTCTCTCCAAAGCTGGCGGCCTCCTGCTTATACACAGGAACCCTTTCCTGGCTTTCTCCAGATCGGATAATTCCTGCCAGTTCATCGGCCTCCGCCTTCTGGTCAATCTTCCAGCCATAACTTCCTCCGGTTATTTTTACCGTCTTACCATAGGAAGTGCTAAGAGTCTTGGCCTTCGATGCAGTATCGTACTTAGAAGCAAGCTCTTTTACATAAGCCGTTACCTCAGAACTGCTTAAATACGCCTTGCCGTCTTCTCCTACTCCCACCCATTTGGAAATGGTATCGCCGTTTAGTATTTCTCTCTTATCGCCAAACTTATAAGTTACTTTCACGTTGGTATAACGGTTTAAGGTCTGGACCTGGCTGACCAGATCAGGATCATCTGCTGCGATCTGGGGCTTTTTATATGCCTCGCCTTCCTCTAAGGATACTTCTGTCTTTAAATCCATGACAGCAGCCGATATCAGCGATTTCACCTTTTCCGGATCAGGCCGGTTACCCTCATCTGCCGCAACAATATGATATCCTTTTCCGGACTCATACTGGGAAATGGCAGCATTCTGGGGTTCTTTTATCTTGTCTTCCTGGAAACAGGACAGCTTTGATACCGCCTCATCAAACTGATCCTGATTATATTTTACCAGGGTTCCTATATCAAAGTTTTGAAATTTCTTAATATGCTTTGCCCATTCAAGAGGTTTCTGTTCCTGCAGCAGTTTTTCCACACTTCCGTCAAAAACTGCTTCCATACCGATATCAGAGCCCTTAATGCTCTCTGTATTGTCACCCCGTTCTTTAATTGTAAGCTGGTAACCGTCAATGCCGGATGAAACCATCTTCTTAACCTCATCAACGGACTTTTTGGATGCATCCATACCATTGATAATGGTGTTGGGGAAAAACACCTCTTTATACTGTCTTCCGATCTGTAAATATGTAAGCGCCGCAATTAATGCGACTACGGCAACTAAACCGCCTCCGATTACAGCCAGACCCCCGATTCCCAATGACTTTTTCTTCCTGCTGTGGGGTTTTTGCTTTTCCATTTATTTCCTACCTCTTAACTAGCCTTTTTATTCAGGTATTATTATATCGTATAACCGCGAAATATGTCTAAATATTTATGGTATATTTCTTGACTTTTTTATTACGATTTGACCTGACATTTCCAGAACATTCATATTGACTTCCTGCCCTTCATAAGATATGGATAAGAACAATTGGAAAGAACCAATTTATGGCTAATTATTTATCTGTATACGGAATCGTCAGTTCCGTTTCTCCCTTTTATACCACCGTCTCAGACCGCAGCTGCTCCCTGCTTCTTTCTGTAAACGCACAAAACCTGGGGCAGATTAATTTTGTCGTAACTCCCCAGACCTTTGTTTTAGATCAGCATACATTCCGTCCAGGTGAACGGATTATCGGCGTATACGACACCGATGTACCTGTCCCCTTAATTTATCCGCCCCAGTACCAGGCTGTTGTTCTGGCACAAAACAGGGATGGTTATGAAGCGGCCCTGGATTATTTTGATGAAGACTTATTAAATGCAGCACAGACAATAAAACTGAATATTCCGGCAGATGGAAGCACACAGGTTCTTCTTACCAACGGACAAAATTATCTTTTCAACCCCGGTGAGCACTATCTTTTTATTCTTTATATGACTGCTTCCGATCATATCCCAGACGAAATTACGCCCTGGAAAGTCATCGTATTTTGCTCCGATAATGAATAAAGTCATTAAAAAAGCCGTCTTATCTGCCCATTTGGCAGGCCGTAAGACAGCTTTTTTATTAATAATGGCATATAACGGGGATTCCGGTATAAATCAGCTCATAAAGAGCCTTTGCCTTTTTGGGAGGAAGATTAATACATCCATGACTTCCACCTGTCTGGTAGATGGAACCTCCGAATTTGCTTCTCCAGCTTGCATCATGAAAACCGATTCCACCGTTAAAGGGCATCCAATAATCTACATGACTCTCATATTCATAAGTTCCGTCCGGTTTTTTATCCCCTCGCAGTACGCGGTCTGTCTGCTTATAGGCAAGGGTATAAATGCCTTCCGGCGTGGTAAGCTTCTTTGATACATTCCCCGTAACACAGGGGGAATCCCATATGACACTGCCGTTCTGATACATATAAACATGCTGGGCAGCCATATCCGCTTCCACATAAGTACCGCCCCAGTCAACATTACGGTCAGCTGCTGCCAGGCTGTACTGGGGAGTTCTCTCCTGGCTTTGTCCGCTCTGAACAATGGCAATGAGCGCCTGCGTCTCCGCTTCCTGATTGATCCGCCAGCCGTATGCACCGGAAAGAGACAAATCCCTGCCGTCAGCTGCTTTAAACGGCCGTGCTTTTCCAGCCGTATCATACTTTCCTGCCAGTGACTGGATATATTCTGCAGCTTTTGCGCCGCTAATATGGATACCTGTCTGGTCCGAGCCTTCAATCCATGTACAGAGCTGTTCTCCTGAAAGCACTTCTGACTGACTGCCAAATAAATATGTGACTTTCATCTCCCTGATCTGGTTAAGCGCCGCACATCTGGCTGCCAGCCCTGAGTCCTGTGATGTCACGGTAATGGTGTCATAACAGTTTTTTTCCTCCAGACTGATCTGCCTGGTCTCCTGGGTTAATGCAGCCCGGACTGCTTCATCAAGCTTCTTTCTGTTTACGCTGTTCCCCTGAATCTCAGGAATCACTGTGAAGGGCTGTCCCTCCTGCCAGTCCGAGATCTTTGCGTTTTGTGTAACCACAATATCCTTACTGCTTACACAGGCAAGAGAATCCAGCCGTTCTTTCAGCTTCTCCTCCTGATAGGTCACCGTGCTTTTCAGGACACTGCTGTTGTCAATATCAGGACCTGCCACCCGTCCGTTATTGTTCTGCTGGGCCAGTATATTCTGAAGTCCGTCGGTAATCACTACCTGATACTGGATATCTGATCCCTTAATTACTTCAGAGGCACCTCCCTTTTCTTTTATGGTAAGCTGATACTCTCTTCCATAAAAACCTTCTATCTGTACCTTTGCCTCCTCTACAGTCATACCTCCCACCAAAACTCCGTTGATTTTTGTTCCGGGCACAAACTTAGAAGCATCATCTGCCAGTGCAGTAATAGCTCCTGCCAGCATAAAAACTGTTGTCAGAAAAGCAATTATCCCTACGGTACCTGCATGACTCTGTTTCCTGTTCATTCATCCAAATCCTTTGCTGTTAATTATTATGGGAAAATATCCCACTTCTTCCTAGGTTAGCACGATTTTAACAGAATAACAAGTATCAAAATCCACAAATCAGTCCGCCACATATTTTGTAAGTTCAGCCCAATGTTCCAATGCCGCAGCTCCAATACAGGGATCATACATGATGCCTAAATTCTTCTTTATTTCCTCATAGCAATACTTCAGTGAATATGCATCCCTGTACCCCCTGTCCGAGGTCATGGCATCAATAGAATCACAGACGGAGATGATCCTGGCCCCAAGCGGAATCTCGTCTCCCTTCAGTCCGTAAGGATAGCCTGTTCCGTCATACCGTTCATGATGATGAAGAACAATGTCTTTCAGTTCATTTAAATGACGGGATTTGCTTAAAATCTGAGCACCTGTCTGGGGGTGCTTTTTCATGGAAGTCCATTCGTCAGGAGAAAGCCTGTCAGGTTTATTTAATACTGCATCAGGAACTCCGATCTTACCAATATCATGAAGATGAGCGGCAATGTGAATCCGCTCCGTTTCTTCTCTTTCAAGCTTTAAAAACCCGGAAAGGGCCAGCGCCATATCGCTGACCCTTTGAGAATGCCCCGCCGTATAGGGATCTTTGGCGTCCAATGCACTGACGATGCATTCGATGATTTCATGATAATCAATGCCGTTTTTGCATAACTCAAAACCTGATTCATTTTTCATGTTCTACTATACCCGCTTTACAAGTTAGCATCTGCTAACTCAAAATTAATAACAACCGGCATTTTCACATTCACAAGGCTTTATGGAAATTGAGGTTATTTTCTGATTATCTAAATAACCGCAGGCTGATAATCCTGCTTTTACAACAGAATTCCAGTTTTTGGCAGACAGATGAAAGGTGGTCTGATCATCCAGTATAACGGTACAGGCATCCTCCATGGAACAGCTGTCGGAATAGGCGATCTTATACATGTTCTTTCTGCTGATCGCCCCGATTTCCTCCAGGACATTTACCATACGATAGACAGTTGCCGCACCGATACTCTCATCAACTCTTGAAGCCTTATAATAGATTTCTTTACAGCTGGAGCATTCATGTTCCAGAATAATATCTAAAAGTGTGAGGCGCTGCTTTGTGATTCTGCAGCCCTTTCCCTTCAGTCTTTCAATAATAAGCTCCTTCTGCATCCTGGTTCTGTGATAGCTTCTGGAGTCAGCTGCTTTTCTCTTTTCAGCAATGTTTGTGTGCATTTCCATTTTGACACCTCCGTTTAGAAGTATTATATAGTACGAAAATCATATATCAGCCTGTTAGTGGCAATGTCCTCCGCAGTCCTTGCACTGTCCGCCGCACTGAATGGATTTTCCGTTTTTCTTATCTCGAATCATGCTTCTTATAATCATTGCCACCGCTCCGATGACAACTGCTGATACTGCTAATGTTCCCATATGATACCTCCTGATATCTTGAGCCTGCATAAACAATGCAGGCTCTTTTATTATGATTGCCGGATTATTTTGCTCCGGCTATACTTGTTAATTTTACTTTTGATCCGCTTTTTTCTTTTAAAGGTCTGACAAGCAGATAGATGAAGCCTGCAATGAGTGCAAATGCCACTGCGGTAAAGAATCCAAAGGATCCGGTCGTTATTAAGGTTCCTACCTGATAAACGCAAAGCGCTACTACATAAGCCAGAAGCGTCTGATATCCCACTGCAAACCAGAACCATCTGGCATTATTCATCTCCCGTTTGATTGCTCCCATTGCGGCAAAGCATGGTGCACAGAGAAGATTGAATACAAGGAAGGAATAAGCGGCAACTGCTGTCATACTGCCTGCAAGAGTACCCCAGATCTCAGAACCGTCCTCTGCAACCTCTGCAAAGCCGTAGAGAATACCGAAGGTTCCAACTACGTTTTCTTTTGCTACCAGTCCGGTGATGGCTGCTACTGCAGACTTCCAGTCTCCCCAGCCGAGAGGAATGAAAATCCAGCTGATTGTGCTTCCCAGCTTTGCAAGGATGCTGTGGTCAAGTTCCAAAGCTTCCAGCATTCTGAACTGACCGTCTACCCAGCCGAAATAGGAAGCAAACCATACAACGATGGTAGATAATAAAATGATGGTTCCTGCTTTCTTAATAAAGGACCAGCCGCGTTCCCACATACTTCTTAAAACATTTCCTGCTGTAGGCATATGGTAAGCCGGGAGCTCCATAACGAAAGGCGCCGGATCGCCAGAGAACATTCTGGTCTTCTTTAAAATGATACCGGAACAGATAATTGCTGCAATTCCAACGAAATAGGCACTTGGTGCAACCCAGGAAGCACCGCCGAAAAGTGCACCTGCAATCAGTGCAATAATGGGAAGCTTGGCACCGCAGGGAATAAAGGTTGTTGTCATAATTGTCATCTTACGGTCGCGGTCATTTTCAATGGTACGGGAAGCCATGATTCCCGGTACGCCGCAGCCGCTGCCGATCAGCATCGGAATAAAGGATTTACCGGAAAGCCCAAATTTACGGAAGATACGGTCCATAATAAATGCCACACGTGCCATATAGCCGCAGCTTTCCAAAAATGCAAGAAAGATAAAGAGTACCAGCATCTGAGGTACAAAACCTAAAACTGCTCCTACACCAGCTACGATTCCATCAAGAATCAGCCCCTGGAGCCAGTCTGCACATCCAACAGCAGTTAAAATGCCTTCTACTACTACCGGTACACCTGGAACATCAATACCGAAGAAGCTGAAACCTTCGCCGAAAAGTCCGTCATTGGCCCAGTCAGTGGCCCATGTACCAACGGTTGTAACAGAAACATAGTATACAAGAAACATCACCGCTGCAAAAATCGGCAGAGCCAGGAACCGGTTGGTAACGATCCGGTCAATCTTATCTGATACGGTCAGGCCGCTCTTTTTATTTCTTGTAAAACACTGATCAATGATGGAGGATATATATACATACCGCTCATTTGTAATAATACTCTCTGTATCATCATCCAGTTCACGCTCAATCCTTGTGATCTCTTCTGTCACATCTGGCACACGTTTCATCTGAGTCTGGATTTTTTCATCCTTTTCCAGCAGCTTAATCGCAAAAAAGCGCTTCTGTTCTTCGGGTATGTCACTGCCCAGTTTCTCTTCAATGGAATCCAGAACCGATTCTACTTCAACTGCAAATTTATGTACAGGCGGCTTGCTGTCTTTATGAGACGCAAGAGCCACTGCTTTTTCAGCGGCTTTCTGTATTCCAGTTCCCTTAAGCGCTGAAATCTCCACTACTTCACAGCCAAGCTTTTCACTTAATTTGTTTATATGAATCTTATCCCCGCTCTTTTCCACGATGTCCATCATGTTGACTGCCATGATAACAGGAATTCCAAGCTCCATAAGCTGGGTGGATAAGTATAAATTTCGTTCTATGTTGGTACCGTCCACGATATTCAAAATCGCATCAGGCCGCTCTCCGATTAAATAATTTCTCGCCACCACTTCTTCAAGTGTGTAAGGAGAGAGAGAATAAATACCCGGAAGGTCCATGATAATTACATCTTTATGGCCTTTTAACTTTCCTTCTTTTTTCTCTACGGTAACGCCTGGCCAGTTCCCCACAAACTGATTTGATCCCGTCAGTGCATTAAACAACGTCGTCTTACCGCAGTTGGGATTACCTGCTAATGCAATTTTAATTGACATACTCTACCTCTTTCTGCCTGTCAGCAATTGATTTGTCTTGTATTAGTCTCACCTAACTAATATGTAAAAAAAATTACTCCACAATGATCATTTCTGCATCCGCTTTTCGTAAGGACAGCTCATAACCTCTGACGGTTACTTCAACCGGATCACCAAAAGGAGCTACCTTTCTCACAAAAATATCAACACCTTTTGTGATTCCCATATCCATAATTCTTCTTTTAACGGGACCTTCTCCGCTTAATTTGGTTACCTTCACGGTTTTACCGCATGGAATTTCCTTTAATGTCATCGTCTTTTCTCCTTTTATCCCACCATGATTTTATTAGCCATATCTTTGCCTATGGCTACTCTGGAATCTTTTACGTTAACAATCATGTTTCCACTGATTTCAGAAACAACAGTTACAATTCCGCCGGTAACAAAACCCAGGTTCTCAAGAAAACGTCTTGTTTCTTCTTTGCCGCCGATTTTACGAATTACGTTAGGCTCTCCTGCTTTCACCATTGTTAAAGGCATCATTCGTCATCTTCTTTCTTTTTATTAATGATAATCATTCCCATTTCTCATGAGTTAGTATATTCTAACTTTCGTCTGTTGTCAAGTTTTTTATTGATTTATTTTCTCATTATCAAATTGTATTTTTTTACATGCACATAAAATCACAAAAAGCTGCCGCATATCACTTACGCTGCCGCAGCCTTCCTGATATTTGCTTCTACCAGATTTTCACCCTCTTTTCAGGGGATACATACATGGCGTCGCCTTCTTTTATCTCCGGATACGTCTTATAAAATGCATCTGTGGCGCTTAGTACTCCATTGACCCTGACCTTCGCCGGAGAGTGGGGATCCGTATTGAGACGGTCAATCATGGTTTCCGGGGTATACCTGGAAGCCCAGATGGTTGCATACTGGCGGAACAGAAGTTTTAAATCGCCGCCCTTTTCTCCTGCAATCGTCGTAATACAGGCCATGGACCCCAGATCAGCGATGTTTTCATTCAGCGTCTGGGCGCCGTTTACTTTTCTCCCCTGATATCCCTCCATTCCGCTGTAGTATTCCTCCACCTTTTTGGCCAGTTCATTGAATTTCCCACGGTCCTCCTTCGTCCACCATACATGATAATTTCCATTTTCATCGTAAAGGGAACCGGAAGAATCAAATGCATGGCTCACCTCATGGGCCATCACCATTCCGATTCCGCCTAAATTGGAAGCAAAATCTGCCTTGGAATCATAAAAGGGGGATTGGAGAATTGCCGCCGGAAATACGATCTCATTGGCTGTGGGATTGTAATAGGCATTTACAGTCTGGGGAGTCATACCCCACTCGCCTTTATCCACAGGTTTATTGTATTTTCTTTTATTAACCTCAATCAGGGCTTTCTGGAGAGAAAGAACATTATCAATTAAGTTTCCCCCGTCTTCCGCTGATACCACCATGGCATCCTTATAATCATCGGGCCATTTGTCCGGATAGCCTACTTTGAGATTCATATGCTCCAGTTTTCTTATTGCAGAGGCCTTTGTCTCATCACTCATCCAGGTCAGATTTTCAATCTGTTTTTTATAGGAGGTGAGAATCAGGCGGATCATGGACTCAATGTCTTTTTTATCCGACTGGGAAAAGCATTTCTCAACATAAAGCCTGCCGAATTCAAATCCCAGTATGTTCTGTGTCAGCTCGCTTGCCAGCTTTTCATCTGTTTTTCTTTCTTTAATTCCCTTTCTTAAATTATTCCATTCCAGATAGCTGTCTCTGATTTCAGGAGTCAGACTTGGGGCAAAATCGTTTACCAGGCAGAATATGGTATACTGTTTTAAAAGCGGGAGCGATTCTTCGTTTAAATATCCGCTGATCTTTTTCATCTGGTCTTCCTGAACCACGATATAGGTGTCCGGTTCGTCCAGCCCTGCAGCCTTTAAAAAAGTCTCCATTGTTCCGTCTGGAAACAGCTTCTTTAGTTCTTCTCTGGAATACGGATTATAAATGACATTTGGATCCCCCTGTTTACTGAGAGGAAGTGCACTTCCAGCCAGGTCCTTCTGAAACTTTAAAATATCAGAAGCATTCTTATCCGCCTCTTCTTTCTTCATTCCCGTAAATTCCATAATCTGCGATATATAATCCCGGTAACGGCTCATCAGCGCTTCCTGATCGGTATCCTCTAAAGTCTCTTTTCCAGGTCCAAGATCCGCACCGCCAAAATACAGGGCATAGCGGGTGGAATTGCTCATGTCCTCAGACCACTGAGGCAGAATAATACTCCCCACGCCCAGATCATCAAAGATTTTCCCTGCCTGTTCTAAATACTCCTCTATCGTCGAAGCACGGCTGATACCGTCCATGTAAACAGCAAGTCCTCCAAATCCTGCAGCCCGTCTTCCTTCCATATCCATTCCTGTCAGATAGAGATCCGCAATTTTTTGTTCCAGTGACCCTTCTGCTGCGTTTTTCCTGTTATTAACAGACTCACGAAGCACTTCATTTAAAATATCATATGCCTCTCTATCCAGCTTGTAAAACTGGCTCCAGCCGCCTGCATCGCCTGGAATCTGGATTTCGTCTAACATCTGTCCGTTGATATAATCATAATAATCGTCTTCCAGACGCACATGCTGTGCTTCCCCTCCTGAGGCTTTTCCCAGACCGCTGGCAGGCTTTGCCTGTGTCTGCTCTTCTTCCGGCTCTGGCTTTACATTACCTGCACATCCGGAAAGTATAATAGCCAGTGCTGTCACAACCGCCAGTATTCTGAAAAAAACCTGTTTCATGGAATCATCCTCTCTTTACAATTTTTTGTATGAAAAAAGGAAGCGGATTTCTCCACTTCCCATCTGCTCATTCTTTATTATGCTTAAACTTCGTCAGAATATACAGGTGCATCTTCTGCAGCTGCTTCGTCCTGACTCTGAAGTGCTTTGATGCTTAAGCTGATCTTCTTATCATCCTCGTTAAAATCAACGACCTTTGCTTCGATTTCCTGACCAATTGCCAGAACATCTGCAGGTTTTTCCACATGATCTCTGGAAATCTGGGAAACATGAAGCAGAGCATCTACGCCTGGCTCCAGCTCAACGAATGCGCCGAAATCAGTCATACGTGCTACTTTACCGTTCACAACATTGCCCACTGCATACTTTTCAGATGCATCTTTCCATGGGTTTGTCTCCGGGAATTTTAAACTGAGGGCAATCTTGTCGCCATTGATGTCTTTGATTAAGACTTTTACTTTCTCACCAGCTTTGAAGGCTTTTTTCGGGCTTTCTACTCTGCCCCAGCTCATCTCTGAAATATGAAGTAAACCATCGGCTCCGCCAAGGTCGATAAATGCACCGAAATCGGTTACATTCTTGATTGTACCTTCTACAACATCGCCTGCATGGATCTTATTGAATAATTCTTTCTGAAGCTCGGCTCTCTTAGCAACCATAATCTGCTTTCTGTCACCGATAATTCTTCTTCTCTTAGGATTAAATTCTGTGATAATGAATTCAATTGCCTTGTCTGCATACTTGGTTAAATCCTTCTCATAAGTATCGGATACCAGGCTTGCAGGAATGAAGACTCTTGCGCCCTCTACAACTACACTTAAACCACCGTCAAGTACCTGTGCAACTTTTGCGGTAAGTACTTCGTGGTTTTCAAATGCTTCTTCCAGTCTCTTATTGCCTCTGTCTGCTGCTAATCGCTTATAGGATAAAGCAACCTGACCCTCACCGTCGTTCACCTTAGTGACTTTCGCTTCCATCTCTTCGCCAACCTGTACAACGGTTGTAAGATTTAAATTCTGGTCATCCGTGTACTCGCTACGCGGGATGATGCCGTCAGACTTGTACCCTATATTCAACACGATTTCATCTTCTTTTACGTCGATGACTTTACCAGTGACGATCTCTCCTGTACGTATGGTTTTCAATGATTCCTCTAACATTTGTTCAAAACTTAACTCTGACATTAGTATGAACCTCCTCGATAATATGATTCGGGGTTGAAGCCCCGGCTGTAATACCTACGCTGCGCACAGAATTTACACAATCAGGATCTAAATCACCTAGTGTCTGGATATAGTAAGTATTCTTACATTCCCTTCGGCATATCTCGTACAGCTTCTGGGTATTGGAACTGCTTTTTCCGCCAATGACAATCATGGCATCCACTTCTGAAGCTATCCGCTTTGCTTCCACCTGTCTTTCCTGTGTTGCATTGCAAATCGTATTTAAAACAAGTATATCATACCGCGTTTCAGAAATTTTTTCAACTAAATCTTGAAATTTCTTGTAATTAAATGTCGTCTGTGATACAATACACAGCCTCTCTCCCTCTGTAAGCGGTAAAGTTTCCACTTGCTCGGGTGTTTCCACTACTAAAGTATTGTCATTTCCCCAGCCTTTAATACCTTCTACTTCCGGGTGTGATTCATTGCCTATTATGATCAGACGTCTGCCTTCTTTATTCTGTTCCTGGGCGATTTTGTGAATCTTTCTCACATATGGGCAGGTTGCATCAATGATCTCAATTCCGTTTTCTTCCATGATATCATAAATGCGCTTTCCGGCTCCATGAGAACGGATCACCACAACTGCGTCGTAAATCTTTTTTAATTCTTCTTCATTTTCAATTACTTTTACGCCCTTTTCCTCTAAATCCTTTACAACCTCTTCATTGTGGATGATAGGGCCATACGTATAAATTGGCTTGTCGTTTCGCTTCAGCTGTTCATACACCTGATCAACGGCACGCTTCACACCGAAGCAGAATCCGGCGGATTTTGCCACAATTACTTCCATACATTAGCTCCTCTCTTCCAGTCTTCTTTCCTCAAACAGCATTAAAATCCGGTCGATTACCTCTTTGGCAGTCATCTCAGAAGAATCTAAAAGCACCGCATCTTCCGCCTGCTTTAATGGAGAATGTTCCCGGTTCATATCCTGGTAATCCCGTTTAATAATATCATTTTCTATCTCTTCCAGACTGCATTCCTGCCCCTTTTCCTTCAGTTCCAGGTACCTTCTTTCCGCCCGGACCCGGCTGCTGGCAGTTAAATAGATCTTAAGATCGGCATCAGGAAGAACGCAGGTTCCTATGTCTCTGCCATCCATGATTACATTCTCCCGTTTTGCAAGCCCTTTCTGCAGATCTACCAGTTTTTCTCTCACTGATAAATGTACAGATGCAGCAGAAGCCATGGCTCCCACTTCCTCAGTACGGATCAGCCCTGATACATTCTCTCCATTCAGAATCACCTGCTGCACGCCGTTTTCATACGCCAGAGTCACATCTGCGGTCTTAACAGAGATAGATATAGCCGCCTCATCCTGCGGGGATATGCCATTTCTTAAAAAATGCAGTGCCATGGCGCGGTACATCGCTCCTGTATCCACGTATACAAAATTAAGTTTTTCTGCTGCAGCACGGGCAATGGTGCTCTTTCCTGCTCCAGCCGGCCCGTCGATTGCTATATTATAAACCTTTGTCATCTTTCGTCCTTCTCCTCTCCTGCCGCACTTCCTGCTGCCCAGCCTGTGGACCAGGCAATCTGAAGATTAAAGCCCCCAGTCACCGCATCAAGATCCAGCACCTCTCCTGCAAAATACAGGCCGTTTACAAGTCTGGATTCCAGAGTGGAAGGATTTACCTCCTTAACGGATATGCCTCCCTGTGTGATAATGGCCTCATTGTAGCCTCTCAGTGCAGTCAGAGTCATGGTAAACGCCTTGGTTACACGAATCAGAGCCTGGCGTTCCTCCCTTGTAATCTCATTAACCTTCTTTTCCGGTGAAATTTTGCTTGCATCAATGATGACAGGGATGAGTTTAGCCGGATATAAGCTCCCCAGAGCATTTTTAAACTGCTTATTCATGGACTCCTCAAAATCTCTTAAAATTCTGGCGTCCAGCTGTTCCTCCGTCAGCGCAGGCTTTAAATCTATGGTAAGGGTAAGGGGACCTTTTTTTAGTTCCTTGGCCGCGTAGCTGCTGGCGCTCAAAAGAACAGGGCCGCTGACTCCGTAGTGGGTAAAAAGCATCTCTCCGAATTCCCGGTAAATAACCTTGCTGCCTTTCATAACCGCCGCTTCCACATTGCGCAGGGAAAGTCCCTGAAGTTCCTTAATCACAGGCTCTTCCACAACGAAAGGAACCAGTGCCGGAGATAAGGGAATCATGGTGTGACCGGCTTCTTTTGCCAGTTCATAGCCATCCCCTGTGGATCCAGTGGTCTGATAGGAATAACCTCCGCAGGCAATAATAACGCTGTCTCCATAGAAAGACTTCTTTCCTGAACTGTCACTGACAACAATCCCCTTCACAGCACCGTTATCAAGAATCAGTTTTTCCGCCTTTTTCCGGTAATGAATCGTAACTCCAAGCTCCAGAAGCCTGCTGTTTAATGCTTTTATGACATCAGATGCCTTATCAGATGCAGGAAACACCCGGTTTCCCCGTTCCGTCTTTAACCGGCAGCCAAGGGTTTCTAAAAGTTCCATCATATCGAAATTGGTAAAACCGTAAAAGCTGCTGTAAAGGAATTTGGAATTGGTGACAACATTCCCGAACAGCTCCTCTGTATCACAGGCATTGGTCACATTGCACCGGCCTTTTCCCGTAATATAAACTTTTTTACCAAGCTTCTCATTTTTCTCAAAAATGTGGACGGTACTGCCCTTCATGGCTGCTGCTATTCCAGCCAGCATCCCTGCAGCGCCCCCGCCCACGATTAAAACCGTATTCATGCCCTTTCCTCCTGCCTTTGTTCACTTCCTCCTACTTTACACGAAAAAGCAGGAAAACACAAGTGGTCAGGGACGATTATTCACTTCTTTTATCTTATCTTCCAACGCTTCCACCACAGTTTTTAAGATCTTGACCCTTGCATAATACTTGCAGTTTCCTTCCACTACCACCCATGGAGCATAGGTTGTGGAGGTACGGACCAGCATTTCATTGACCGCTGATTCATACTGATCCCATTTTTCCCTGTTTCTCCAGTCTTCTTCCGTAATTTTCCACTGCTTTAACGGATCTGCCTGACGTTCTTTAAAACGTTTTTCCTGTTCGTCTTTATCGATGTGAAGCCAGAATTTGATGACAACGGCGCCTGCATTTGCCAGGTGGCTTTCCATTTCATTGATTTCCTGGTATGCCTGTTTCCACTGTCTCTCTCTGCAGAAGCCCTCCACCCGTTCAACAAGCACTCTCCCGTACCAGGTGCGGTCAAATATGGCGATATGTCCTGCTTTCGGCACATGATTCCAGAAACGCCAGAGATAGTGATGAACCCGTTCGATATCATTGGGGGCAGCTGTGGGGTATACTTTATAGCCTCTCGGATCCAGATGGCTGGTAAGCCGTTTGATGGCTCCGCCTTTTCCAGCCGCATCCCAGCCTTCAAACCCCAGTACCACCGGTATCCGCATGAGGTAAATCTGGCTGTGGAGAAATTCCAGCTTTTTTTGAAGACGGTCAATTTCCTTTTTGTATTCTTCCTTTGAGATGGACTTGGTTAAATCCACGCCGGAGAGAACGCCTGCTTTAAAGCTCTCTGAGCGGACAGGAACTTCCTTCTCCTTTGCGCCTCCGTTTAAATTCTTCTTATTTAAAGCATCTTCCAGACAGTCAGCAACACATGTCATGATCTTGGCTGCAGCATACTCTTTATCGGTTGCCTCAATAATGGTCCACGGAGCGTAATCCATGTCCGTATTCTGAAGCATCTCTTCGCAGATATGCAGGAACCTGTCATATTCCGTGTTGCGCTTCCAGTCTTCCTTTGTCACTCTCCAGCTGGTTTCCTTTGAGCTTTCCAGCTTTTTAAACCGTTTCTTCTGCTCTTCCCTGGAAACATAGAGAAACAGCTTGATAATTACCATCCCGTCATCGGTGAGCTGCCGTTCAAAGGACTGTATGTCATGAAAAGCCCCGGCCAGATCTTCATCAGGAATCTTTCCAGAAAAACGCTCCATGGTTACCTGACGGTACCAGCTTCTGTCAAAGACAGCAATTCTTCCCTGGGCGGGCAGCTTTGTAAAAAAGCGCCAGAGGAAGGGACGCATACGCTCCTCGTCCGTTGATTTATCATTGGCATAGACATCAAAACCTCTGGGATCAAGGGCCTGAATTAAGTGATTGATCTGAGTTCCCTTACCTGAGGCTCCCATTCCCTCAAACACAATCATGACAGGAATCCCGGCTTCTTTGCACTGGCGCTGCAATGCCCCCAGTTTTTCACTCTGTTCTTTTTCTGTCTTTTTGTAAGTTTCCTTATGGATTTTCTTTGATAAATCAATTTTCTCCAGCATAAACAGTCCCTCCTTACTGGTTTCCGTTAAGCCTGTATCTTTTCAAACACCTTTGCAACTTCCGGCATGACCTGGCTGATTTTAATCATCTGGGGGCATTCCTTTTCACATCTGTGACAGGTTTTGCAGCTGTCCGCTTTTATCTTAAGGCCTTCATACCCGGCTTTGGCCTCATCCTCTCTGTGGGCTGCAGTCATATTATAGTAGGAGAATATCTCCGGGATCTCCAGTCCGAAGGGGCAGGGAACGCAGTAGCGGCAGCCGGTACAGCCAACTAAAGCCATGGAGTCAAAGATCTCCTTTGCCTTCCGGTACATGGCGTGTTCTTCTTCCGATACCATACCAATATGGCTTCTGTCCGCATAAAGAAGATTATCTTCCAGCTGTTGTTCATCGCTCATTCCGCTTAAAAGCAGGCTGACTTCCGGCTGATCCCATAAAAAGTCAAGGGCATATTCCACACTGGATTTTTCTTCGCCTAACACTTCTTTTACATGAGGTGCAGGATTGGCCAGTCTTCCGCCTAAGAGTGGCTCCATAATGACTACGGCAAGACCTTTTTTAGCAGCCTCTTTCAGTCCTCTTAAGCCTGCCTGATGTGTTAAATCCACATAGTTATACTGAATCTGGCAGAAATCCCATCCATCATAATAATCTAGGATATCCTGAAATACGTCATATGAATCATGGAAGGAAAAACCAATATATTTAATTTTTCCATCAGCTCTCGCTTTTTCCATCTTCTCCACCAGCTTAAACTTTTTTATCTTCTCTTCAAACCGGTCTCTGCTTAGGGCATGGAGCAGATAAAAATCCACATGATCTGTCTTTAACTTTCTTAACTGCTCATCTAATACTTCTTCAAAATCTTCTTCCTTTTCAAGCTTCCAAACAGGACATTTCGTTGCCAGATAGGTTTTCTCCCTGTATCCTTCCTGCAGCGCTTCCCCTACTATCCTCTCGCTTTCCCCTTCATGATAGGGATAAGCAGTGTCAACGTAGTTGACCCCCTGATCAATGGCATGACGGATCATGGCAACCGCCCGCTTCTCATCTACCTGATTTTCTCCCGAAAGAGGAAGCCGCATGGCTCCGAACCCGAGTGCTGAAACTTTTATTCCTGTCTTTCCAAAATCACGATATTGCATATTCTTCCTCCGCATGATAAGATTCGCTATTGAACTAAAAGCTGCTTTAATAAATATTGTATCATATTTGTTTCCTGTCCAATAGTTTTTTTTACAAAATTTCCCACAAAAAAAGACAGACTTTGCGTTTGCAAATGCCTGTCTTTCTGTTACGAATATCTATTCCCGGTTCTTACACCTCAGTTGTTATAAAAATATCGTAAATCGCCTTAATTGCTTCCTCAAAATCACTGTTTCTCACGCCGATAATGATATTTAACTCACTGGAGCCCTGATCGATCATTTTGACATTGACTCTGGAATGGGCGAGAGCAGAGAAAATTCTTCCTGCAGTCCCTCTGGTCGCCTTCATGCCTCTGCCAACAACCGCAACCAGTGCAAGATCGGATTCCATCTCCACAAAATCAGGTTCTACCGCCCTGTGGATTCCGGCAATAACAGACTGCTCATATTCTTCAAATTCAGACTGGTGAACAAAAACCGTCATGGTGTCAATTCCTGATGGCATATGCTCAAAGGAGATTCCGTATTTTTCAAAAACCTCCAGCACCTTTCTCCCAAAACCGACTTCTGCATTCATCATGGCCTTTTCAATATTGATGGAGCAGAAGCCTTTCTTTCCTGCGATTCCGGTTATGGTATAACGGGGCTGTCTGCAGGTGCTTTCCACGATTAAGGTTCCCTTGTCCTCCGGCTTGTTTGTGTTGCGGATATTAATGGGAATGCCCTCTTTTCTCACGGGAAAAATGGCATCTTCATGGAGTACGCTGGCGCCCATATAAGCCAGCTCTCTTAATTCTCTGTATGTAATGGTTTCAATCACTTCCGGATCCTTAATGATTCTCGGGTCTGCCACCAGAACTCCGGATACATCCGTCCAGTTTTCATACATATCTGCATGAATCGCTTTTGCCACCACAGAACCTGTCACATCGGAGCCGCCTCTTGAAAAAGTCTTAATGGTGCCATCCTTCTTTGAGCCGTAAAATCCCGGGATAACTGCGGTCTGAGCCTGGCTTAAACGTTCGGAAAGCACCTGATCCGTAAGCTCCGCCTCAAAATTACCATCCTCATCAAAAAAGATCACCTCTGCGGCATCAATAAACTCATATCCCAAATATTCAGCCATGATCAGACTGTTTAAATATTCACCTCTTGAAGCCGCATAATCCCTGCCTGCCTTTTCTAAGAAGTTCTTTTCAATGGTATTAAATTCCTCATCAAGGCTCATATTCAGGGAAAGTCCGCTGATAATTTCCATATAGCGGTCTTTGATTTTTTCCAGAATGCTTTTGTAGCTCTTTCCCGCTTCAGCCGCATCGTAACACTGATACAGCAGATCTGTTACCTTTTCATCCTTGTCGTTACGCTTTCCCGGCGCAGATGGAACTACATATTTTCTGCTCTTGTCTGCGCGGATGATATTTCCCACCTTCTCAAACTGCCTGGCGCTGGCTAAAGAGCTTCCTCCGAATTTCACAACTTTTTTCATGGCGTCTTTCTCCTCTGATACAGGTTAATATCTACATATTTAACGGAAATAATATCTTAATTGTCACCAGCTGTCAAGTGGTTTTCTCTAATTATGTATATTTTTCCATCATCATGCATAAATTCTCTTTTCCAGAAACATATTCAAAATCGTTTCATTGGCCAGGCTGTTTCGTTTATCCGACTCTTCAATCCGCCTGTTTCCTCCGCTGATGCTGTTATATTCCCCGCAGATATCAACTGCCAGTACCGGTTCTTTCCTGCGGATTATCTCCCATGCCTGATGAAGCTGAGCCAGTGTCATACTTCCCTGATCCCAGTCGGTGATGAGTTCATTGGAAGAAAATACATCTTTATCTACGGATAAATACACAGGATCCTTCAATTGTCTGGCGAAGTCTGATATCCAGTCAGTTCCGGATAACTCCGATTCTGTATATATCTTCACTCTGTCCTTAAACTCCTCCCTGACTGCACAGGCCAGCTCATCGGACACACCGATTAAAATAACACGCTTTAAGAAATCATTTTCCTTAAGTATCTGGCGGATCCAGTTCCCGCAGGAGAGGATGCCCTCAAAGCTGGAGGCAAGCAGATCTGCGTGATGGTCAAATACCACCAGATCATAAGGCTCTTTGCAGTTCTTTTGCAGGATGTAGCTGACATAATGAAAATTTCCGCTGTCCAGAAACCGGAAGCTGCCCCCTGTTTTTTCAGCTCTGCGCTCAATCTCAGTCAAAGATTCACTGTCACAAAAGCCATGGACACCAGTTAAATCGGAACAGTCAACCCAGTCATAAGGAACCGTTCTGTAGAAATCCTGTCTTTTGTAAACATCTGTAAAATTAAATATGGTAACCGGTTTTATTTTCCTTTCAAAGCCTCCACCTCCTGATTTACTTCTTCCTCGCAGGAACGCATGGCAAGTATTGTTTTTTCAAATAGTTCCTCTAAAGTCCAGCCAAGATATCCGGCACCGGTTTCAATGATTTCTCTGGAACAGCCGGCAGCAAACTTTTTGTCCTTATACTTTTTCTTTAAGCTGGATACTTCCATATCCATAACACTTTTTGAAGGACGCATTCTGGCCGCTGCACCGATTAACCCGGTCAGTTCATCTGATGCAAAAAGAACCTTTTCCATCTCATGCTCCGGCTTTACCTGGGAGCAGATTCCATATCCATGACTGCATATGGCATGAACCAGCTCCTGCTCTGCACCGATTTCTTTTAAAAGCTCCGGCGCTTTTGTGCAGTGTTCCTCGGGAAATTGCTCAAAATCCACATCGTGGAGAAGTCCTGCAATTCCCCAGAAATCTTCTTCTGCCCCGTAGCCCAGTTCTTTTGCATACCACCGCATAACGCCTTCCACAGTCAGCGCATGAAGATGATGGAACGGCTCCTGATTGTATTTTATGAGTAAGTGCAGCGCCTGTTGTCTGGTTATCTCTGTTTTCATCGTGAATCTCTCCTTACTGTACCTGATTTAATGCTGCTCTCTCCAGTCACTTCGATTCCGTTTTCTTCCAACAAAGCTGCAGTGACACCGCTTCCGGGAATCTTTTTTCCGGAAAAAGTTCCGTCATAGATCATTCCGCGGCCGCAGGATGGACTGCGCTCCTTTAATATGGCCCTTTTGCAGCCGTAAATTTCGGCAAGCTTTAAGGTTTCGTCAGCACCTTTTACAAAAAAAGCGGTCACATCCTCACCAGACTGGTTGATAACGGATTCCCCTCTGCGCTCAGCCGGAGGTCTTGGTGTCTGCATTCCTCCCAGCTGTTCCGGACACACGGGAACCAGATGATACTGATCAAGCAGTGCCAGAACATCTTCATTCTTACCATTATTACCGTCATAACGGCAGTTCGCACCTAAAAGACAGGCGCTTACCAGAATTGTTTCTTTTTGATCCTTCATTCCTTTTCGCCTCCTTCCATAAGTCTTACTGTAGCAAAAAATGAAAAGGGGTTCAATCCTTTTTTTCAGATTAACCCCTAATCACAGCCTTATTTTCTTTTTTCTACAATTGCATCAATGATTCCATAATCTCTGGCCTCTGATGCTGTCATAAAATGATCTCTGTCTGTATCCCGTTCAATCTCTTCTTCGGAGTGGCCTGTATTCTCCCCAAGTATCCGGTTTAACCGTCTCTTATCCTTTTGAAGCTTTTCCGAAAAAATAAATATATCAGCCGCTTTTCCGCCAATTCCCCCTGATATACCTGGCTGATGAATCATAATCTCCGCATTGGGAAGAGCAAAACGCTTGCCTTTTGTTCCTCCTGCCAGAAGAAACGCCCCAAAGCTTGCTGCCATCCCCAGGCAGATGGTGGAGACATCGCAGCGTATAAACTTCATGGTATCATAAATTGCCAGACCGGCTGTTATGGAGCCTCCGGGGCTGTTAATGTAAAAGGAAATATCTTTTTCCGGGCCCTGGGATTCCAGAAACAACAGCTGTGCGATAATCAGCTTTGCAGAATCATCGCTCACCTCTTCACCCAGAAAAATAATCCGGTCCTTTAAAAGGCGGGAAAACAGATCATAGCTGCGTTCTCCAGAACCGGTCTGTTCAACAACATAAGGAACCATGTTCATGCTGCACACCTCCAGGCCTGGGAGTGTTTCATGACTACCTCTTTTCGCCTCATCTGCCTGTTAATTCTTGCTTTTCTGTATGTCATTGGCGTACAGCCATATACTTTTTTGAATTCCAGGGTAAATGCCTGCTGGGACTGGTATAATGCATCCTGGGCGATTCTTGCGATGGAGTCCTCTTCCATAACCAGCTTCCTCGCCGCCTCGCTGAGCCTGCGTTCCTTAACATACCGGTGAATGGTACAGTCCGTTATTTCAGAAAACATCCGGTTGATATGAAATTTAGAGTAACCGGCATAGCGGGCAATCTCCTCCACATTCAGTCTTTCCGGTGCAGATAAGTTTACTTCAATATAATCAATGATCTTACCGACTATTTTTTTCTTTTCATCCATGCTTTCTACCTCCGTGATTTGCCCTTATTATAGCAGGTTTCATTTTTTCTGTCTTAATAAAAAGTGCGGTTTCCAAAAAACACTGAATTCCTACTATGTTTATAGAAAAAGACCATGACATTTTGTTAAAAATATAGTATACTTTATACAAGATACTAGAACGAGCAATAGAAAGGAAGGCTGCAACATGTACTGTATCAAAAAAATAAAAGAAGATCTGTTCTGGGTTGGCGGAAGCGACCGCCGTCTTGCCCTGTTTGAAAATGCATATCCCATTCCCAAAGGAATTGCTTATAATTCCTACGTTCTGCTGGATGAAAAAACCGCGTTGTTTGACACGGTTGACAGAGCCATTACCGGACAGTTTATAGAGAATGTGGAAGCAGTTTTAGGAGGACGGAATCTGGATTATATTTTTGTTAATCACATGGAACCGGACCACTGCGCCACCTTAGGAGAAATGGTAAGAAGATATCCTGATGTAAAGGTCGTATGCAATGCAAAAACCGTCCCCATCATCAATCAGTTTTACGAATTCGGAGTCGATGACAGGGCTGTCATTGTAAAGGAAGGAGAGACCGTCTCTACCGGAAGACACAATTTCACCTTCTATATGGCTCCCATGGTGCACTGGCCGGAAGTTATGGTCACCTATGATACCACAGATAAGATTCTGTTTTCTGCAGACGCATTCGGCACCTTTGGCGCCATGAACGGGAATCTGTTTGCTGACGAGCTGAATTTTGAGCGTGAATGGCTTGATGATTCCAGAAGATACTATTCCAACATCGTTGGCAAATACGGCATCAACACTCAGGCATTATTAAAGAAAGTCTCAGACCTGGATATTCAGTTCCTGTGCCCTCTTCACGGACCGGTATGGCGTTCCAATATCTGCTGGTACATGGACAAGTACTGCACCTGGAGCAGCTACAAGCCGGAAGAGCAGGCAGTTATGATCGCTTACGGCTCCATATACGGCAACACGGAGAATGCCGCCAACATTCTTGCATGCCGTCTTGCAGAGCGGGGAATCCGGAATATCGTAATGTATGACGTTTCCGTAACCCATCCATCCTACATTATCTCAGAGGCATTCCGCTGCAGCCATCTGGTATTTGCATCTGCAACCTACAATGCAGGCATTTTCAGCAACATGGAGCATCTGCTTATGGATATGAAGGCCCACAACGTGCAGAACCGTACCGTTGCACTGATTGAGAACGGCTCCTGGGGCGTTATGGCAGGCAAAAAGATGACCGAAATCATCTCTGAAATGAAAAACATGACGATTCTGGACCAGACCATTACAGTAAAATCTTCCCTGAAAGAGGATCAGCTGTCGGAAATCGGGGCTCTGGCCAATACCATCGCAGATTCCATGTCTTAAAATAAATATCCCCCGGAAGAACCGGCAGATCACTGTCCGTTCCTCCGGGGGATATTCTTCTTTCTTCCATCTCTTAAAATCCCTTTATATCAATCCCTTCCTCTGTAAGGCCTTCCCTGATTTTCTTCACAAACGCCAGAGCTTTGGCACCATCTCCGTGAACACATACAGAATCAGCCTGTATGGTGATATCCCGTCCTTCCACCGTTTCCACTTTCCGTTCTCTGACCATACGGATCACCCGTTTTACAGCCTGATCTTCATCCTTTATCAGTGCACCCTTCTGGTTTCTCGGAACAAGAGTTCCGTCACTTTCATATCCCCGGTCTGCAAATACCTCACTTGCACAGAATACGCCGGTTGCTTTTGCAGCACGGATCATCTCACTGCCGCTTAAAGCCAGAAGCACCAGACTTTCATCTACCTCCTTCACCGCAAGACAGACAACCTTGGCCAGCTGATAATCCTCCGCTGCCATATTATAAAGTGCACCATGGAGCTTTACATGCCAGAGCCGCACTCCTGCTCCGGTGCAGAATGCCTTTAAGGCTCCAATCTGATATTTCACAGAGGCTTTTACTTCTTCCGGAGACAGCGACATATTCCTTCTCCCGAATCCGGCCAGATCCGGAAATCCGGGGTGAGCGCCGATTCTCACCCCATGCTCCTTACATAGTGCCACTGTCCGTTCCATCACCATGGGATCCCCTGCGTGGAATCCGCATGCAATGTTTGCAGAAGTAACGTATGGAATCACCTCTTCATCCATTCCGATCTTATAAGCTCCGTAACTTTCCCCCAAATCACAGTTCAAATCAATGACCGCCATAATCACCGCTTCCTTTCTCTAAAACCGTTTTCAGTATTTCAGCTGCGCATTCTTTACATCTGTAATAAACATATGGCCGGGAGCATGGGTAATTACAAAGGAGGGACAGCTGTTCATCACCACAGCCTGGGGTGTCACACCGCAGGGCCAGAACACCGGAACCTCCCCTTCCTTTATGGTCACCCGGTCTCCGAAGTCCGGCTTCTCAATATCCCTGATACCGATTGCCTCCGGATATCCGATCTGGACCGGAGCTCCATGTACCCTGGGCATGGCTGCAGTCATGGCTGTTGCAGCCGGAACCAGGCTGTGAGGAATGGGTCTCATGCTCACCACCATATTACCGGAAAATATTCCTGCAGGGATGCAGGGAATGGTTGTCTGGTACATGGGAACATTGACGCCCTCCTCGATCTGCCTGACCGGAATTCCCGCTTCTAACAGCTCCGCTTCAAAGGAAAAACTGCAGCCGATTAAAAAGCTGACCAGCTTTCCCCTGCGTTCCTGGTACTCCTCAAAAATTCCGGTCACATCGGTGTACTCCCCGGTACAGATCCCATCTTCATAAACCCGGTATCTGGGGAGATCTGACGCAATGATGCTGCCTGGAGCTGTAAACGGAAATGTCCGGCTGCCTGTATCAGAAACTTCAAGAAGCGGACAGGATCTGGGATTTCTCTGGCAGAACAGCAGAAAATCCCATGCAAGCTCTTTTGGAAGCACCACTAAATTCCCCTGGGCATAGCCTGAGCACATTCCGGCAGTGGGAGTATCAATCAGTCCCTTTCTGATCATATTCCTCACTTCCACAGGTTTTAAGCGGCTTAATTCTGTTCCCATTATTTTCCTTCTTTCCTGTTGATATTTTACCATTTTCCCATGGCAGTCTCAATTATTTTTTTCAGCTCCAGAAGCTTTTTATTCTCTTTCCTGGCAATTTTCACCGCTTCCATGGCAGATACGTACTGAAAAGTCACCCACTCTCCGGGACGCAGCTGGGCAAGTGCCGGAACGTCCGACCCGATTACGGCAGCAATTTTTGCATACCCACCTGTTGTCTGGTGGTCTGCCATCATTACCATAGGAAGTCCAGACGGGGTAATCTGTACGGATCCCTCTGTAATTCCGTCAGATATAATGTCCGCTCCTTTCTTCATCTCTACAGGCGCTCCTTCCAGCCTGTACGCCATTCGGTCACAATTCATGGTCAGCTGATAGTGATTTCTTATAAAGGTATTTCTTCCTTCCTCTGTAAAAGCCTCTGCCTGGGGACCAGGAACAGCCCGGAGAAGTACATACCGTTTATTTCCGCTGTACCGGAAGGGATTAGAGGGCTTTATAAACCAGGTTTCATACTCCCCCAGCATGGTAGAACGATTCATCTTATTTACCCTGGCTGCAAGCCGCTCAATCTCCTCTCTGCTTTTGCCGGATTCCAGAAGATCACCTTTTTGCAGAATCCTGCCCTCCAAACCTCCCATGCGGCATTTTAAATCTGTGGACCTGCTTCCCAGAACCTCCGGGACCGACAGCCCCCCGTAAACTGCCAGATAGGTTCTCAGTCCTTTTGATGCCATTCCAAGACTTAAACGATCCCCCCTGTTCATAGCAACAGGACGATTCATGGGAACCAAAACTCCGTTTTTCAGAGGTTTCATGTCTGCTCCAGCCAAGGCAATCACTTCATCGGAGGTAAAATAAATTTCTCCCCCTTTTAAAGTGAATTCCAAAACTGCCAGCCCCGGCTCTGATAAATTGCCGGCGAATAAATTGGCTGCTGCCATGGAATATTTATCTAAGGCTCCGCTTTCAATAAACCCCTGGCTTAAATATCCCCGTCTCCCTTTATCCTGAACAGAAGTAAACGCACCCGGCAATTTTATTTCCAGTCCCATAAAGTCACCTCTTCTCCTGTTCCACTCTGATTTTATGAAACTCCTGCAATGAAATGGGAATGAACCGTATGGTATCCCCAGCTTCATAGAGAGGCTTTTCTGCCCGTTTCACATCAAAGAGCTGACAGGGCGTTCTTCCGATCAGCCGCCAGCCGCCGGGAGATTCCATTGGATAAATGCCAGTCTGCTCTCCTCCGATTCCCACAGATCCGGCAGGTATCTTTGTCCTTGGGGAGGTGAGCCTGGGGGTATGAATTCTTTTATCCAGCCCTCCAAGATAAGGAAAACCAGGAAGAAAGCCCAGCATATAAATCCGGTAATCTCTGCCGCTGTGAATACGGATCACTTCCTGTTCCTTCCTCCCTGCATGCTCTGCCACAAAGGAAAGATCCGGTCCTAAATCCCCGCCGTAGCACACCGGGATTTCCACAATCCTGCCCGCTGATTTTTTTCTAAAGGCGACAGTCTTAGATAATTCCTCCAGTCTGCTGCTTAGTAAATCATAGTCAGTAATAAGGGGATCATAGCACACCAGAACAGAACAAAAGGCAGGTACTGTCTCTGTTATCCCTTCTATGTAAGAGGCATTGATTTTCCGGTTCAGTTCCATGACTCTGCAGTTTACGGCTTCGTCTATGGTTTCTCCCAGCTCCAGCAGCACGCCCCGGTCACCCACAGCTTTGATTCTCAATATCCTTACCCCCTTTTTGGAAGAAGCCCTTTAAAATGACCGGTCCAAACCATTGATCCGAATTGCGGGAATAGTGGACTGCGTATGCCGTACACTGACGCATCAGACTTACAATTCCGGTATTCATCCGGGTATTAAAGCCGTCAATCCCCGGAAGCAGGGATCCGGTCATATCGATCAGACCGCTTCTTGATGCCACACGCATGACCTCTGCCTCCATCTCCTCTCTGTGAAGAATCTCCATGTCCCGCTTTAAGTAGGCAAGTGCAGCCATAAGTCCATAGCAGCCCCAGTCGGAGCAGGTGGCAGTAATGATATGATCTGCACTGCTGACAGCCAGAGTTCCCCCATTGCAGCCGCAGACACATTCTCCAGGTCCGGTAAATGGGACATACTGTTTGATATGCATTCCTATGGCTCCCATGCCGATTTCATTTCCCAGATCACCTATGGCAATGTTTAAAACGCCCTTTTCTCTTAAAATCTCCCATAGAATATCACTTTTTGCTTCCAGTTCCGATACATCCTTCCCCACCGCATTATGATAAATCCCCAGACTGTTGGCACCCGGGGCTTCCACGGAAATAACTGCAGAAGGAAGGGTATCTTTTATCAGCCATTCTGCCTCAATTGCCGCTCTTTTGGAATTCTTTGTAAATGCATGGACTCCCATGCTGTAGGGAAGCTCCCGCACCGTCCTTAAATCTTCATAGATATGAAGGCCAACCACAGAGGCACATTTTTTTACTGCCTCCAGACAGTCCTCCGGACAGATAATAACTGGCTTTGCTCCAAAAGCCAATACCAGAGATCTGGCTAACAGTATGGAACTTACCATTCCATCCATCTCCGGCTTTTTGTGAGGCAGAAGCACAAACCCGGTGAGAATAAAAACCAGATCCTGTTCTTTAACAGTCTCACACAGCTTTTTAGCAGCTCTCATGGCTAACGGCTCTCCCATAGCCTTTCTGCTTCCTTCATAGAGAATCCGGCAGACTCCGTAGCCTCTTGGATCCAGATTCATCAGTGCATCTAAATTTTCTCCTACGTTCCATTTTTCCAATTCTGCCCGTTCCATCTCTTACTCCCTTTTCAAGCAGCCGTCCTGTATCATCAGACCGCATCATCAAACAAGCTCTTCTTTCCTGTATATCTTAGATATTCTCCGATGACTTCATCCTGGATCTGCTTTAACCGCTGCGGGTCTTTTCCTCCTACAGCTATGCCGTCGATTTCCTTTGCGTGCAGACAGAAATTAGAGGAAGAGGTCACCAGCACCTCATCTGCATCCATCAGCTCCGCAAGAGTAAATGGGCGCTCTAAAACCTGGATACCAAGGCGGTAACAGGCTTCAATCATATGGGTCTTTGAAATTCCCCGCAGAATATACTGATCATTTGGATGGGAAAGAAAGATTCCGTCTTTTAGGATGGAAACATTGCTGTGGGCACACTCAGTTACAATATCACCTCTGTGAAACACGGTTTCCTGTGCACCCAGTTTATCAGCCTTCTGGGAGGCCATTACGGAAGGCAGAAGGTTTAAGGTTTTAATGTTGCAGTGCAGGAAACGGGTGTCCTCCGCTGTGACCAGGCTGATGGGAACCTCCGGGTCCCGCAGACGGTTCGGGCGGATCATGACCCAAAGCTTACCGGTCATCTCACTGTCATAAACGTGGTTTCTGGGAGCAGCTCCTCTTGTGACCTGCCAATAGACAAAATGAGTCTCCCCTTCCACTTTTTTAAGAAGATCTGTTAAAAGCTCTGAAAGCTCCTTCTTTTCCATGGGAATCCGGATGTCAAGGGCATTTGCACTGGAATAAAAACGGTCCAGGTGATCTTCCAGCAGATAAACACGGTGATTTCCACCTACCGTTGCATCATAAACTCCGTCACCGAAAAAATGCACTCTGTCATTAAAAGGAACCATCAGTTCCTCCGGTGCAGCAATTGTTCCATCATAATAAGCAAGCTCTTTCATAACCTCTCCTTTTTTTCCGGGCAAATGCCAAATTTCATCCTGATATACTCCTCAATCAGTTTCGCGCAGTTATCAAGCCCCAGACTTTCCGTATCCAGACACAGGTCATAATTTCGCGGATTTTTCCACTGTCTTCCGGTATGATACAGGTAATAGGCATTGCGGTACCGGTCCAGCTGGTCAATGTAGCGTTCTGCTTCCGGCTCTGAAATCCCCTGCCGCTCCATCTCACGCTTTACCCGGAATTCATAGGAAGCATCTAAATACACAGACACCACATTGGGCTCTCCCTTCAATACAAAATCAGCAGCTCTTCCCACACACACATAGGATTCCTGGGTAAGCAGCTCTTTTAACACCTTTGCCTGATAATTAAATAAATTCTGGTCTGATAAAAAGTTTCCGCTTTCTGCAGGGATGATCTCTCCATTATAAACCCTTTTAAATGCCCCATACAACAATGTTTTTTTCGTATTTTCATCTGCCTGGGCAAAAATGGTTTCGTTGATTCCGCTGTCCTCTGCAGCCAGCCGTAAAAGCTTCCTGTCATAGTAATCGATTCCGTAATCAGAAGCCAGCTTTTTTCCTATATGGCTTCCTCCTCCGCTTCCGCAGGTGCGGGTTATGGCAATTGCAAAAAAATGATTCTGTTTGTTCATGCATCTTCCTCCTACTGTCCCAGATATGCCTTTTTCACCCTGTCATCCCTTAATAATTCTCCGGCATTGCCGGATATGGTGATCTTCCCCGTTTCCATCACATAGGCACGGCTTGAAATAGACAAAGCCATCTTCGCATTCTGCTCCACTAAAAGGACGGTAATACCTCTCCGGTTCACTTCTTTGATGATTGAAAATATTTCCTTTACCAGAAGAGGGGACAGGCCCATGGAGGGTTCATCCATCAGGATCATATTCGGCTTTGCCATAAGAGCCCTTCCTACTGCAAGCATCTGCTGCTCTCCTCCTGATAAGGTGCCTGCAAGCTGCCTGCGCCGTTCCTTCAAACGTCCGAAACGTTCAAATACCTCTTCCATATTTGCCTGCATATCTTTTCTGTCGGTAAATGCCCCCATCTCTAAATTTTCTTCCACCGTCATCTGGGGGAAGATATGCCTGCCCTCCGGAACATGGGCCAGCTTTAAGGTAATAATTTTGCTGGGTTCCATTTTTCTTAAATCGGTTCCATTAAAACGGATCTCACCGTCATCTGCCTTTTTCAGGCCGGAAATGGTTCTTAAAATGGTGGTCTTTCCCGCCCCGTTTGCACCGATTAAGGACACTACCTCACCGTCATGTACTTCAAGGGAGACTCCGTGTATGGCTTTAATTGCTCCGTAAGAGACTGCCAGATTCTTAACTTCAAGCATCCTCCTCCACCTCCTCCTCTTTTCCCAGGTACGCTTCTATCACCCCTGTATCATTAGCGATTTCCTCCGGCGTTCCGCAGGCGATTGTGGTTCCGAAATCCAGCACCAGAATGCGTTCGCAGATTTTCATAACAAGGCTCATATCATGCTCGATTAAAAGGACCGATATCTTAAACTCATTGCGTATGAAATGAATGATGTCCAGAAGCTCCTCTGTTTCTGTGGGGTTCATCCCTGCTGCCGGCTCATCTAAAAGGAGCAGCTTCATATCCGTAGCCAGGGCTCTGGCTATTTCCAGACGGCGCTGCTGTCCGTATGGAAGATTTCCAGCCTCATAATCCTCCAGCCCGCTTAAATGTACGATTTTAAGAAGCTCCTTTGCCCGTTCTGTCAGTGCCTTCTCCTCGTTCCAGTAGACCGGTGTTCTGAAAACCGCATGAAACAGCCCGTAGGACAGTTTTCTTTCCATTGCTGTTTTCACATTGTCAATCACTGACATTTTCTTAAACAGGCGTATATTCTGAAAGGTTCTTGCAATTCCGGCATCCACGATCTGGTGTGTCTTCTTCCCATTCATCCGCTGTCCATTTAAGTAAAAGGAACCTTCTGTCGGCTTGTATACACCGGTGATCAAGTTAAATACCGTGGTTTTGCCGGCTCCGTTTGGCCCGATGAGGCCTACCAGCTCCGATTCTCCGATTTCCATATTAAAGCTGTCCACCGCTTTTAAACCGCCAAACTGAATTCCCAGATTCTGAACCTTTAATACGGGCGCTTTCTTTACAGCTGCTTCCATGGCTGCATACCTCCCTCCGCTTTCACCTGCTCTTTCTTTTCTGCCCTGCGTAATACTCCGGTAAGGGAAAATTCCCAATTTCCGAAAATGCCGCCTGGTTTAAAAATCATAACAATAATAAGAACGACCGAATACGCCAGCATGCGGTATTGGGAAAACTGGCGCATCATCTCGGGAAGAGAGGACAGAAAAGCTGCCCCGATAATGGAGCCGGTTAAGGATCCGATTCCACCGATAATTACCTCGGAAAGAAGCTCCGCAGAGTACATAAAGTTAAAATTGGTGGGAATCATGGCAGTCATATAATGAGCGTAAATCCCTCCCCCTACTCCTGCAAAAAAAGCGGCAACGGAAAATGTCAGTACTTTATAATAGGTCACATTAATTCCGGAGGCGGCTGCCGCAATATAATCCTCCCGTATTGCCTTTACCGTTCTCCCAAACCGGCTGCGGATATACAAATACATCACTGCCACGCAGGCTGCCATAATCCAGTAGCACCAGTAAAAGTCTGACAGTTTTAGAATGCCGCTCATCGTCTTTCCTCCCCCTGTTATGGAGAAATTACAGAAGCAGACCCGGATGATTTCTGCAAAGGCTACCGTTACAATCGCCAGATAATCTCCTCTCAGACGAAGAGCCGGTATTCCGACGAACACTCCCGTAATCCCTGCAGCAATTCCTCCTGCCAGGAGAGCCACAAGGAATAAAACAAGATCAGGCAGCCCCTTTCCAGTGAGCGCACCGGAAACAATGGCGGATGCATAGGCTCCCACAGAGACAAATCCCGCATGGCCAAGAGAAAATTCTCCCATACAGCCCACTACCAGGTTTAAGGAAGCAACCATTATGATTGTATAGCAGGCAGTTGTGCATATTCCTTTGATATACTGGGTGGCTGCTCCGAATATCCTTGACTCAAAAAGCAGGACAAAGAGCAGGAAAACAGCCACAACACCCAGGAAATTAATGATATATGAGATCTTAACCCGTTTATCCATAATCCACCCCCTAAACTTTCTCGCCCGCATTCATTCCAAGAATGCCAGACGGTTTTACCAGCAGTATAATAATGAGAATGGCATAGGTAATGGCTTCATACCACCCCGGAGCGAACAGTTTTACAAATATCTCAATCAGACCCACTAAAATTCCTCCAAGCATGGCACCGGGTATGACTCCGATTCCCCCAAGCACAGCGGCAATAAAGGCTTTCAGTCCCATCATGGATCCCATGTCATTGGTTACACGGGGATATTTGGCACAGTACATCAGTGCGGCAACTGCCGCAAGTCCGGAACCGATGGCAAATGTGACGGTAATCACTTTGTTCACATTAATTCCTGCGAGAATGGAAGCATCCCGGTCCTGGGGAACTGCCCGCATGGCCTTACCCATTCTGGTTCTTTTGATAAAAAGCTGCAGCCCCGCCATCATACATATACCGATACCGATGGTCAGAAGAACATTTAAAGGAAGAGCTGTCCCAAAGACACTGACGGAAGGAAGATCAAAGATTTTCTGTACGTTATGAGGTTTTGCCCCAAAAAGAACCATTGCAAGATTCTCCAGAAACAGGCTCATGGCAAGTGCCGTAATGAGCGCGGACATGGCTCCTGCTTTTCTTACCGGCTTATATGCCACAACCTCCACAACCACTCCTGTTCCTGCACAGATTACAATGGCGAGAAATACGGACAGCCATGGGGGCATTCCGGCATTGATCATAAGGGGAATGGTATAAAACAGGGTATAGGAACCGATCATGATAAAATCGCCGTGGGCAAAATTAATCATACGGATAATTCCGTATACCATCGTATAGCCCAGCGCAATCAGGGCGTAAATCGCCCCCTGGTTCAGTCCGTTTATCAGGCTTTGAAAAAATAATGAAAATGTCATAGGCCGTTTCCTTTCTCTTTCAAATGGAAAATGTGCACCAAAGACATTTTCATGCTTTCATGCACATCTCCTGATTGTCTTTTTAAGACTTATTTCCATCTTTTATCTCTTTATTTTTTGGTTCCTTCCGGTGATAAGGTCATCAACCATTTTACCTTGCCGCCCTCAAAGGTATTGATGGCAACGGATTTTTCAGGATCTCCGTTTTCATCAAGGGTGAAGGTTCCCCCTACACCCGTAAAGGTCATTTTCGTCATTCCCTTAATTAAGGCTGGGGTGTCTGCGGCCTTCCCGTTTTTGGCCGCTTCCGCAATCATGTAAATGGCATCATAATAAAGAGCCGCACAGGCATTTAAACTTTCTGTCCCGTATTTTTCCGTATATTTTGTAACAAAATTGGATACTGCCGGAGCTGTATCTTCTGATGAGTAGTGGTTGGTGAAATAGCAGTTATCAAACTTATCTTCCACGCCTTTTGTATCCGCGCCGTCCCATCCGTCACCGCCCATAATGGCACCGGTAAAGCCTGCATCTCTGGCTGCTCCCACTAACAGCGGAACGGTATCTAAGAAACAGGGATAGAACAGGAAATCTGCTCCCTTTGCCACCACTTGGGAAGCCTGGGAAGAAAAGTCCGTATCCTTTGTGGTGCATTCGCCGGTGTAAACAATCTCAATTCCATTTGCCTTGGCATTTTCTATAAACGCATCCTTTAAACCATTGGAATAATCATCATCCTTTGCATAGATAACCGCTGCTTTTGCCCAGCCCTTTTCTTTTGCAAACTGTGCTGCCATTTTTCCCTGATAAGGATCGATGAAGCAGTCACGGAAGATGCTGGGGCCTTTTAATGTAACATCTTTATTGGTAGCTCCGGTTGCAAGAAGGAGCATATTATCTTTGGAAGCCTGTTCTGCTATGGGGAGGGTTACCGATGAGAAAAAGCAGCCCACTATGGCATTAGGGCTTTCCTTCATCAGACTGTTATACGCATTGATTGCCTGCTTTGCGTCACTGGCATCGTCAACTACTTTTCCTCCGTTGACAATCTCAATTTTGTACTCCGAATCGCTGGAATTGATTTCTTCTGCTGCCATGGTAATGGCATTCTGGGCCCCTTCTCCATAGATGGCGGAACCCCCTGTCATAGAGCAGATGGCACCGATCTTAATGGTCTTTGAAGACTCCTGGCCTGCGGTTTTCGTTTCCCCTGAAGCCGCCTTTGTCCCTGCCCCTGCCGCACTTTGCTGTGCAGTTGAACCGCACCCGGCAAGAAGAGTGCTGGCCATAGCTCCAATCAGCACTGCAGATAATAACCTTTTTTTCATATTCCGTTCCTCCTCATGCTTTTTTTGTCATATAAAACGATATTTTGTCAAACAAAAAGAGGCTCTCCCGCTAAATACTGGGGAAAACCTCCTCGTTCTCCAAAAAGAAACTGGGATGCTCCGAGAGGATATTATGTCCAAAAAGCAAAAGAAGCCGCAACTGCCTTCCCGGCAGTTGAGACTCCATCGTTCTCTCGTTTTATATGTTGGGAGCATTATACCACTTGCGAAAAAAAAGCACAAGTGGTATTTGATTTTTTTCCATATCCTGTTATTTTTTGCCGTGATGTCCATGCCCCTCTGATTTTAAAGTACTGTTGGGGTTCGTATAGGAAATATTCAGTGCGTTGGCAACTGATTCCATAATGCCGTTGCTGCTGAAGGTAGCACCGGAAACCGCATCTACCTCGGCACTCTGACTGTTTAAAATCTCAGCCGTCACCTTCTCCACTGCCTTGTTAAAATATGGCTTATCATCTTCGTAGGATAAAACTGTTATGTCCGTAATATTTCCATTTTCTACCGTAACGCTAGTTTTGGTCTCTCCACGGAAACCCTGCCCGGTTCCTGTATAGGTACCATCTGCATAGCTTCCAGTCTCAGTCCTGACTTCGACTGCTGCCGGAGTCTGGCTGCTAACCATCTGAGCCTGCGTATTACCTGCATAAACCAGCCCGAACATAGCTGCCGCTGAGACTGCTGAGACCGCCACCGGCGCCCCGTTCGCTCTGGCATTCTGTCTTGGGCAGCCGGCTGTACACTCAAAACAGTCGATGCATTCTCCTGAAGTGACCGTATCGTACTGATAAAGAGGAATTCCCATACTGCATTTGCTGGTACACAGTCTGCAGCTTCCACATTTGCTCCTGTCTTTTTTTATCCGGAACAGACGGAATCTGGACATGATCGCAAAGACAGCTCCAAGAGGGCATAAATAGCGGCAGAAAAACCGTTCTACCAGAAAAGAACCAGCTATTATAAGAAGCAGAAGAAAACCACCTATGGTAAATAAATACTGGATCGATGGCCAGCTTCCGATTTTTGAATACATGCCGAAAACTGCCCAGGGACCAGTCATATTGTCAAGACTTCCGATATGAAATGTCCATATCCCAAATATAATAAATACCAGAATAACATATTTTAAATTTTTCAGCCATGCATCGGCCTTTTCATTTACTTTTAACCCCTTATTCCCTGTTTTCTTTGACAGGAACCAAAGAAAATCTCCCATAGCGCCGAAGCTGCATAAAAATCCACAGAAAAATCTGCCTGTAAGTATGGTAATTATCATGCTTCCCAGGAAAAGGGTAAGTTGGGGAAGCATAGCCGAAAATGAAAAGTTTCCTGCAAGAGCAGCACTGTAAATTTCTTTCATTGCATAAAAAATACTGGTGAACAGCCCCGGCAGAACCAGAAAGGATATGACCTGAATGATTCTTCTCCATACTCTGACTGAACTTCTTTTTTTCTTATTATCCATAGTTATTAATCTCCTTTTTTCCCATGTTAAATTTATCTGCCAATCCCGGTGTTACGTAAGTGGCCCCTGATTCCTCCATAAAGATTCCCTCCAAGTGATAATCATTTAAAAGCTTCATTCCTGATTCCAGACCCATGACAAAAACAGCCGTAGATAATCCATCCAGTTCGCATGCCAGGTCACCAGTCAGAGACACTCCTGCTAATCCGCTGTTGGATGGAAATCCGGTGGCTGGATTCAGAATATGGTGATATCTCTGTCCGTCTTTTTCAAAGAACCTTTCATAATCCCCGGAAGTTACAACTGCCTGATTGCAGATTTTTAACGTACCGGCTGGCACTCCTGTTGTTGCAAATGGATTTTGAATTCCAATCTGTTTTGGACTTCCAAACGCAATGACCGTTCCTCCAAAATTAATAAATCCTTCTGCTATTCCCTCATCCATTAATATTTGTTTTGCGGCGTCTGCCGCATATCCTTTGGCTATTCCCCCCAGATCCAGTTCCTGCCCCTTTTGTGACAATCCCACCTGGTCTCCGTCAAGGACAATATTTCTGAAATTTATTAAATTCATGGCTCGTTTCATATCTTCCAGGCATGGCAGTCTGTTTTCCCTTTTTGCTTTTCTCCAGAGCCTTAAGAGGCTTCCTGAGGTAATATCAAAAGCACCCTGTGAATTTTTTGAAAGTTCAACCGCCTTTTTAATCACTTCACTGGTCTCCCTGCTGACTTTTACCATATTTTTTCCTGCCGACCGGTTAATTTCTGCTATCTCACTATCCTCTCTGAAAACAGAAAACATATGGTCAAAACGAAGGATTTGCAGCTTGATACGGTCCAGAACTTTCGTAATCTGTTCCGCTGAAAGCTCCTGATCAAAAACAGCCACAGTATTGGCTGTACCCAGGGCAAAAAAAGTTTTCTGTATCTGCCTCATTTTTATGTCTCCTTTCCTCCTCGTTTCTGCTGCTATCATAATCTTCAAAAATTAAAACAAGATTAAAAATAAGTGTTATTGTGTGAACTTCCTGTGAAATAAAAAAACTGCCCGGCAGAAATTCACATCTGCCGGGCAGTTTTCTCTATTCCATATTCACATTTCAAATGGCAGGATTACGGTAAACACCGTACCTTCACCGGGTTGGCTTATTACCGTAATCTCTCCCTTATGCGCACTTACAATCCATTTCACCATGGCAAGTCCAAGTCCCGTGTTATTGCGTCCGCTGCTTCTGGATGGATCAACCTGATAAAAACGTTCCCATATATGCTTTAGATGTTCTTTCGCAATCCCGATCCCATTGTCTGCTACCTTTAATTCCACATGATCCTTCTGCCTTTTCAAAGAAAGCTTCACCCAGCCATTTTCTTTTCCATACTGAACCGCATTTTCAATTAAATTAATCAGCATTCTGATCATCATGGTTTCGTCTGCCATCAGGAAAACATCGGGCTGTACTTCTGTAATGACATCGATTTTCTTCTCCTTTGCCATCTCATTTTGCTGTTCCCCAATGATCTCCACCAATTCGCTGAAATTAATCCGTTCCAGATTCTCCAGCTGATACTGGCCATTGTCCATCCGGGCAAGAGTAAGAAGATTGGCAATCAGGGCAGACATCTTTACCGCCTGCTGCCTGATTTTTAAAAGGGATTCTTTTGCTTCCTCTGTACTGGAAGCATGTTCCAGTCCGTAATCACACTGCGCCAGAATAACCGAAGCAGGTGTCCTCAGTTCATGGGATGCGTCTGCAGTAAACCGCTTCTCATTTTCAAAATACCCCTCCAGCTTATCAAACATGCCATTAAAGGTCTTTGCCAGAGTATGGATTTCATCCGTTCCCTCTCCCAGCTGAATCCGCCGGGACAAATCTCCCGCCTCCCCGATGGCTTCAGCCGTCTGAATCATATCCTGAACAGGGCGAAGTCCCCTGTCTATGACCAGATACCCAACCACCGCGATTACCAGAACCAGAAACGGCAGCGCCAGCACAAGCAGGCGAAAGAATATATCCTCTGAGCGGACGGTATCGTGAAGCGGCAGAATACCACGGATCCATATATAAGTCCCATGATCTTTTTTTAACTGAACATCATATACAAACCACTCCTTACCGCCGGATTTCATCTTTCTGGAAGTGTCTTTTGTGAAGGTCTGCTGACTTTCAAAACCGTCCGGAGCAATTCCTGCAAGCCATGTTCCATCCATGCCGTACATGGAGATGTAGATATCATTCACAGGGACCGAGATCTTTTCTCCTAACTGATTCCGGTTCATATCTTCGATTTCATCCACGGTTTCCATTAATTTTTTCTGTAAGCTCAGACTGTTTAATTTTCTTTGTGTAAATATTAAAAAAACGGATCCCACCACAACCAGAAGCATCATAAATAAAGTAAACCACAGAGTAACCCTCATTTTAATGGAAAGTTTCTTCATCGTCTCTCCTATCTGTTCTTCTGGTTTTCTGTCCGCAGAACATACCCTGCGCCTCTGACAGTGTGAATCAGTTTTTCCGGATAATCTTCGTCAATCTTCTTTCTTAAATAACGAATATATACATCAACCAGGTTGGATTCTCCTTCATATTCGTAATTCCAAATATGCTGGCTGATTTTTTCACGGGATAGCACAATTCCCGCATTGCGGATTAAATATTCCAGTATAGAAAATTCTTTGGAGGATAACTGAATGGATTTTTTATCCCTTGTCACTGTCCTTGTATCGCAGTTTACTGTTAAATCCCCAAGTTCAAACGTATTGCTGATATTGCCGGATGACCGTCTTAACATGACCCGGATTCTTGCCAGTAGTTCATTAAAAGCAAATGGTTTCACCAGATAATCATCCGCTCCTGCATCAAGACCGGTTACACGGTCCTCTATGCTGTCCCTTGCTGTCAGCAAAAGCACCGGAGTCTTCTTTCCCTGTTTCCGGATCTTTTTTAATAATTCAAGACCGTTCATTCCGGGAATCATAATATCCAGAATAACCGCATCATAATCAGCCATCTGGAAATACTCCAGGCCATCCAGTCCGTTAAAACAACTATCAACCGTATAATGTTCCAGCTGAAGCTTTTTTACAATCAGTCCATTTAAATCAGGTTCATCTTCCACCAACAATATTCTCATTACCTGTGTTGTTCCCTTCTTTCTTATGTACATTCTTTGGGTTTCTTAATTATGCATTATTATATCACAGGAATGGGGAATGAAACATGAAAAAGTAATCAGCAAAAATAGTACCATTGCGTATCCCGATGAAAACAGAAAGATAATCAAAAGTAAAAACAGCAAAATTCCAATTCCTATCCGTATCACCATATGATGAATGAGTTTAAAACCGCTTGCCAGACCCAGAACCGCATTCCCGATAAACATGGTATTTGCAATTCCCACAATACTTTGAAATGACAACTTCCCAGAGGCATGAAGAAAAAGCACCATACCATTCACCGCCAGAAGCATCAGGGCAGTCAGCCATTTATGGTGAAATATTTCCGGTAATCCGGTATTCTCAAAACGTGCCGTAGTCTGCCGAACAACTGCCCCCGTAAAGGTTGACACGGTACAGATACAAAGACCTGCAGCCAGCCCGGAAAAGACAGCTCCTGAAAATCTGCCGGCTACCGGAATCAGCAGATCCGGCATGGAATGGCTGGGACTGTTTTGAAATGCGAAAGCTGTCAGCAGATAAACCAGGATAATTGCTGACAAACTTATCTGCATGGCACGCATCATGGTGCGTTTCGGATTCTCCACATCTTCCACATAATTCCCCAGTATCTCCCATCCCACAATCGCCCAGAATATAAGAAGAAGCGTCTTCCCTAAAGCCCCCGGTGCCGGAAGACTGCCTGGAATCGTTAGAACCGGTAAACGAAATAAAGTCGCACCACTGCCTGCGAGCAGCAGACAGGCTGTGATACTGGATAATACCAGCATAAATTTCCCCATAAAGGAAACACCCGATATAACGATCAGAGCACAAATGAGAAGAACACCACCGGCTGTAACCCATGAATTTACGTGACAAGCAGGGAAAATAGCCGGTTGAATGAACTCCGCGGCAGTAAGTGACACGGCAACAGGTCCGAAAAAGACGGCTACCGTAAGATAATTGGCCGCTAATGTCCCAAATCTGCTGCCAAACATATCCCCGACAATCGTACTGATTCCCCGGTTATCCGATACAATAATTGTCATCTTTGCAAAAACATAGGCAAATAAAATATTAAGTGCCATAATAATCACCCATGCAAAAATGGCATGTTCACCCAGCATATCATAAGCCAGAGATGGCAGAAAGATAATACCGGAGCCCAGAATCGGTCCGGTCATCAACCCGCTTACCGTAAAAACATTTAATTTTTTCTTCATACTAATACATCTCCCTTCAATCACATCAATCATAATAAAAAATCTTACATTTGTATAATTGAAGTTATTAAAGATTGACTTCAGAATTATTGATGGTAGAATAATAATAACATAATTTTGTGCCAGGTAAGAACCGGAAGGGGCGAATGAGATATGATAGAAATACGTAATTTAAGAACGCTGGTAAAGATAGCAGAGCTGGGCAGCTATACAAAGGCAGCCCAGGCCCTGGGATATGCCCAGTCTACGCTGACCTTTCAGGTAGGTGCCATTGAATCCTTTTATAATTGTCCTGTTTTTGACCGTACAGGTAAGACACTGAAACTTACTGCGTTCGGCGAACAGCTGCTGGAATATTCCAATTCGGTATTGCGGGAGTACGATACTCTGGAACAGTTAGGAAAAAGTGATGCCATTCCCCAGGGCTGTCTGCGGATCGGAGCTCCCGAATCCCTGACACTGTACCGTTTATACCCCCTTATCATTGCTTATAAATCTGCTTATCCACAGGTGGAGGTTCGTATGATCAACAGCCCGTGTGAGCTGCTGATAAAAGATTTATCTGCCGGGCAGCTGGACATCAGCTTTGTCCTTCAGCCAGAGTGCATGGATGAGAATCTTCATACGGAGCTGCTTCTGGAAGAAAAAATGTGCCTTGTTGCTCCCGCCGGACATACACAGCCCGACTTTTTGCCCGAATCCGGGGAAATGGTGCTCTATACAGAAAAAGAATGCAGCTACCGGCAGGAATTTGACCGGTACTTGCAAAGGCATCACTATGTCCCTTCCAATGTACTGGAAACGTCAAATGTGGAGGCAATCAAAAAATATGTATCCACCGGCCTGGGAGTTTCATACCTTCCTTATTACACCGTAAAGGCAGAAAGTGAAAGCGGATTACTTCGTACAAAGATGATTGAAACAGATCCTGTTTTTTTCACCCAGATTGTTTATCACAAAAAGAAATGGATCTCTCCAGCCATAAAAGCACTGTTAACACTAAGCCGGGAATATGGCCGGAAATGGTCCGTCTGACAATCAGTGATTATTAAATTCAGATTTTAAAATCGCATATTCATAAGTATCCTTCCATATGGGATTGCCGTTCTCATCAGTAAAGAAATATACATTTTGCAGCAATGTCCCCTCTCTTCTCATCCCAACGCGCTCAAGAAGTTTCCAGGAATGAGGATTACGGGGATCACACATTGCGATCATCCTTCTTACACCAAGCTCATGAAAGCCATATTTCATGAGTGCAAGCAGACCTTCGGTGGCATACCCGTTCCCCCAGTACTTTTCATTGAAAACATAACCTACTTCCCATGTTTCAAATTCTTCTTTTGCAAAATAAAAATTACCTATGAGTTTTCCGCTTTTTAAACATACGGCAAGAAACCGTTCGTCACCAGCCCGCCTCTTTGCTTCTAAATAAGACTTTTCTTTTGAATATGGCTTATATGGTTCAAATTCCAATACTTTCGGGTTGGAAAAATACTCATATAAATCCTCACCGTCATTATCTGTAAACTTACGAATAACCAATCGTTGCGTTATTATTTCCTTCATATAACTCCCCCCTGGAATTTAAAATAGTGTTACAACTAAATATTATACAGCATCATCCATGGAATTCAAAAGACTTTCCTCTACAAATAATTATTTCCACATTCTCAGGGGATGCCTGCTACACCGCCAAATGTAATGGCACTCTTACCGGCACATAAGATCTTTCACCTCAACATAAGGGTTCTTGTACCTCTGTTTTCCTTCCGTCATACTTCCGTATTGTATTGCCTCCTTGGGACATAGGTTTAAGCACGAAAGACACATCTCGCACTGATGCTTCCATACTGGTATTCCATTTTTCATTTCAATGTTATGGGCAGGGCAGAGCTGGCTGCATAATCCACAGCCAATGCACCCTTGATCCGCCTTGAACAGATGATCCAGTTTTTTAACGAACGGCGAGGCAGAACGATACAATATGCCCGTTCTCAAAATTCTGTCGGACATGGAGCCCGTTTCTACTGCATGATACTCATGGGACTTAACTGCCGAGGCAATCTCGATGACTTTCTTCTCCATTGAGTCAAAAAGTATTTTCTTTTTCTCTTCACTGGTTTCGTGTAATAATATCATGTTGGTAGGCATCACTACTGAATAACCTGCAGAAAGTCTGAGCCCCCTTGCCCGCAGCATTCTGCGGGCAAGCACTAAAGCACCCGCTACCCGACCTCCGCTGGTCGCGGCGGCAAAAATATATTTTCCCTTGTTTTTACAGGACAGGCGTTTCATAAACCGCTTAACGGCTCCTGGCAGACCAAAGGCATATACCGGAAATACAAGACCGATACTGTCGGCTTCTGGAAATACCGTTTCTTCACCCGCAGCCTGCATGGCCACTAACGTCGTATCTTCCAGCAGATTTCCAATACTTCTGGCACAGTTTAGGGAATTTCCTGTCCCTGTAAAATAGTAAATAATCGTTGACATCTTAACTGTTCTCCTTTTCATATCTGATGTTCGTATGCTTATCCCCTATCTGTCTGCAAGACCACTTCCGGTTCTGATTGTTTATGAACCGCCAGGAACAGTGTAGGAATCAATGCGGCCACTGTGAAACCCACAGACCACCAGAAAGCAACATTGTATGCACTTACAGCATTCTGTATCCCCTCTGCAGAACGGCCGGCCAACTGATGTTCTACAATTGTTGCAAGGACTGCAGACCCGAACGCCCCGCCAATTGTCTGCAATATCCTCGTGGCAATACTGGCATGGGGAATCTGTTCACTGCTTAACCCGACATAAGCAGAGACCATAAGAGGAATAAATACTCCGCCAAGACCAGCCCCCCGTATCAGAAGCGCTGCAGCTAACAAAATCCCATTTGTTCCGGAATCAGCAAAAGCAAATGGCAGAGTACCAGCTGCCGTGATTATGAGGCTTACCATAACGATTGGGCGCGCTCCTATACGGTCGGTCAGTTTCCCCATCTGGGTTCTTGTAAGCAACATACCAACTCCCTGAGGGATCAGCATAAGTCCGGCGTAGAGAACACTTTCACCACGCACCTGCTGATAAAATAACGGAAGCAGAAGCATACCGCCGTTTGTGATAATACCCGACATGAAAAGCAAAACAGACGTAGCGGAAAAATTACGTGACCGGTACAGATGCAGATCAAGCACCGGAGAAATCCTCGTATGTAAGGCGTAAAAAACAAAACCAGCCATCATAAACAGTCCGATTACTACCGGAAGAAATACCGCACTGCTGTTTAATCCGCCATGAGATGCTGTCTGTGCAATTCCATAGATGAGTAAGGCAAATGCCGGGGACAGCAGCAGAATACCAGCAATATCAAGAGGCTGTTTCTCCTTCGAGGGACTGTCCGCCGGTATTCCCCAGAAAGCCAGTAATAAAGCAATGATAGTCACCGGAATATTGACATAGAATATCCAGCGCCATCCCAGACTGTTTACGATAATACCGCCCAGAACCGGTCCCAGAATCGGTGCCAGAAGCATGGGCAGGCTGACGATTGACGCCATATGTCCAATATTTCTGCCCCCGGATATTTGAACCAGCATGTTTGTCATGGTCGGCATCAATAAACCTGCGCCAATTCCCTGAAGGAGACGAAACCCGATCAGAGTACCTATATTCCATGACAGTGATGAAAGAATGGAACCAGCAAGAAATAATGCCAGTGAAAATTCATACAGCCGCTTACCTCCAAGACGATTAATCGCCCAGCCGGATACAGGTACGGCTATTGCCATTGCAAGCACATATCCCGTGATGACCCACTGAATAACTGAAACGGTGCTTTTTAATTCACCCGCTATTGTTTTTATTGCCACGTTGACCATTGTCGAATCCAACAGCGGTGCAAGAGAACCAAACACCAGGATTACTGATACTTTAAGCAGCATCGAATCAATCTTTTCTTTTTGCTGCCTGGAATTACCTGCTATACTTTCTGCCATATGAAAGCCTCCTTATAATAAGCTCTCGTAAAGAACGTTGTATCAGATTCTTAAAGAGAACTTTACTTTATCCAACAATCTGTTGTATTATCATATTGTAATGAGATTAAAACTCTTCATCAACCAATAATCATGATTCGATTGTCGGATTTAAAAGATAAGGGGGTATTTTTTTGAAAAAACAGCCTGAAATTACGATGCAGACAAGAAAAAACTTAGCAGATGCATTCTGGCAGATCTACTGTGAAAAACGAATTGAAAAAATCACAGTAAAAGATATCACAACAAAGGCAGGTTATAACAGAAGTACATTCTATGAATATTTTACTGATGTCTACGATGTGCTGGAGCAAATTGAATCTTCGGTTTTACCAGATATTGAAAAACACAAAAAATTTCTACTGAATAAGGACATGCAGTTCCCCCTCAAACATCTCGTGGAAGTGTATAGTAAAAACAAACAATATTTAGTTGTCCTGTTAGGAAAAAACGGCGATCCGGCTTTTCAGGAAAAGATGAAAAATACATACAAAGACCTGGTGCGCCCCATACTTCAATCATATGAAACGGATGAGTACATACTGGAATACGGTTTAGAGTATGGAATGTCGGCTATTATTGGTATGATAACGTATTGCTTTACAAGGGAAGAACACCCTGATATTGAAAGGATGGTCAGGCTTCTTGACAGTTTCATGAACGATGGTATATTAAAAGATTCCAAATTAATCAAAAAAACCGGGCAGAAATCAGATTAAAAAAATCACCTGATTTCTGCCCGGTTTTTCTATCCTTTCACAATGCCCCGAACCCTCAAAACGTATCCCACGCCTCTGACCGTATGTATCAGCTTTACCGGCTGACCTTCATCGATTTTCTTCCTTAAATACCGAATGTATACATCAATCATATTGGATTCTCCATCATAGTCATAATTCCATATATGCCGGCTGATCTTTTCGCGGGAAAGCACGACTCCTTTATTGCGAATCAAATATTCTAATATTGAGAATTCTTTTGCGGAAAGCGGAATAATTTTATTATCTCTTATTACTCTCCGTGCGTCGCAGTTGACAATTAAATCACCAACCTCAAAAATATTGCTGATATTGCCGTAGTACCGCCTTAACATTGCGCGTACTTTCGTCAGAAGCTCATGTAAGGCGAATGGTTTCATCAGATAATCATCAGCCCATAATTCCGGATCGGTACCCTTAACCTGAGCGGTGTCTCCAGAAGTCATCATAAGCACCGGAGTCTTCTTTCTCTGGCTTCGTATCTTCTTTAGCAGTTCAAAACCGCTCACCCCTGGAATCATGGTATCCAGAATGACGGCATCATAATAAGTCATCTCAAGATACTCCAGTCCGTCAAGCCCATTGAGACAGGAATCTACCGTATAATGTTCCAGCTTCAGTTTTCTTACAATCAGCCCATTTAAATCCGGTTCATCTTCCACTAATAAAATTCTCATTGCCTGCGTCATTCCTTTCATTCTTCTGTGCTTTTCCGGATCTTTATACCGTATCAATATTATATCACAAGAATAATGAAAGAACAGGAAGGAAATTACAAATAATCAAAAGGCTCTTTTGCATCAACAAAAATTACAGTTTCTAATGGGAAAAGTTTTTGCACCCAGCCAACCACATGTTTCATGCCGGACTCCTCACTTCTCTCATGACCGATGATAATCATGGAGTGGCCAAGTCCAAGCATAGAGGCATCTCTGATATAAGCGCTGAGCGTCCATTCGGTAATATCTCCGCATATGACTGTATCTAAATTTTCTCTTAACATGAACTCCATGGTATTTTTCTCGTCGCCAAGGCCCAGACTGCCGCCTCCCACCAGTACACCAATGCGACGGCAGGTTCCCTCCTGGTTACCAATCACTCTGGCACATTTCACATCCAGAGAATCCTTTACTTTCATCACCAGATCCTTAAGCTTCATCTCCGGTATCTGATAACACAACCGGGCTTTCAGCAGAGGATTCTTCTCATCTTTTCCGATTTCTTTTCTTTCTTTATAATCACTCCAGCCCATATCCTGATCAAAGCCCTGATAAATCATGTCATCAGAAACCGCATGCATATAATCATGAAACCGCCATATTACAAGATGGTTTTCTTCGATCAGCTGTTTCTTTTTTATATAAACCGGATCATTGATAAGCCATTCTTTCTGATCCCTTCCGTTAAACCAGGTTGGTTCATGGGTAATAATGAAGTTGGCCCCCAGTCTGACCGCCTCTGAAATCACATCAACGGTAGCCATAAATGAAGTAACTATTTTAGTAACCTCCGTATCCGGATCACCTATAATAATCTGGTCAACGGTTTTTACCGGATCCAGAGTCACCCCAGTCTCCCTGATGATACTGTCAACGATTTCTCTCGCTTTCATTAACTGTCCCTCCTACTCAATCTGGATTACCGGATCTTTAAAGGTATCCGGCTCCATTATTTTCACTTCATGAAATTGATGCGTATTTGTCACAATAAGCATTACAGTGGTATCATATCCCGCCTCTTTTACTTTGTCAAATTCCACGTTTCCGATCACCTGGCCGGAGTTGATTCTGTCCCCTTCCTGCACAAAAATCTCAAAATATTTTCCATCAAGCTCTACCGTATTAATTCCGATATGAAGGATCATTTCCGCTCCATATTCCGTCCTGATCCCGATTGCATGCTTTGTGGGAAATACCGAAACAATCACTCCGTCTGCCGGTGCAAATATCTCATCACTGGCCGGAATCACTCCGATCCCCTTTCCCAATGTACCTGATGAAAAAACTTCATCTGCAACCTGACTAAGCTTAACAACCGTTCCTTTTGCTGGTGCGGTCATTGTCTTTTGAACCGCCAGAGTTTCCGGCGGCGAAACCGTTCCTGCAGGCATTCCAGCTGATTTCCCCGCAGATTCATAGCCAAATAGATAAGTCAGAAGAAAAGTTCCTGCAAATGCCACAGCCATGGCAATTGCGAAGCTGACAGCTGGAGTATAGGAAGGAATAACCATAATACCTCCTGCCAGCTGCGAAGCGGATATATGGAAAATTCCGCAAAGACCGCCTGCAACAGCGCTCATGGACATAGCATATAGCAGCACCCGTCTGAATTTAAAGAATATTCCGTAAATCACAGGCTCTGTAATTCCGGTTAAAAAAGCAGGTACAAATGCAGAGAAAGACAACTCTTTTAATTTAATGTCTTTGGTTTTAAAGAATACGCCCAGTGCCGCACCTGCACCTGCATAAGCCGTCGCCTGAACAGTTGGAAGAAGAAAATCCTGACCTGTTGTGGATAAATTATTAATTATAACAGGGATGAGCGCCCAGTGAAGTCCAAGCATAACCGTAGGAATTCCTATGAAGCCAAATACGATATTTGTAAGAACCGCATTTTTCCCCAGGGCAATTGTTAAAACATTAGAAATGAACGTGCCGGTATAAATACCAAAAGGTCCAAACACAATTAAGGTAATGGGTACGACCAGCATGAGAGACAGCATGGGAACAAACAACACCTGAAATACACCGGGAATAATCTTTTTTAACAGCCTGTCAATGAGAACATAAGTGCAGATTGCCAGTATTACCGGGAAAACAGTAGAGGAATAGTCCATTAATACCACCGGTATATGCATGAAATCCGTCTTCCCCCCGGCTGCTGTTAAAAGCCTGGTATAGTTCGGTTCCAGAAGCGCTGCTCCTATGACACCGGATATGTAAGGATTCACATTCATGCGGGTGCCAAATGTTATTCCCAGAATTATGGGAAGAAAATAAAATACTGCATTTGAGGCGGCTGTTAATATTGCATAGGTTCCTGACGCTGGCTGCATTACCCCTGCTGCCACAAGAATCTGAAGCAATGCCTTTAACATACCGGAGCCTAATATTGCCGGTATAATGGGCGTAAAACTTCCTGAAATTACATTGAAGATCTTTGCTGACAGCTTTTGTTCCTTTCCTACTCTGTCATCTCTCCCGCTGTTCCCATCCCCCGTCAGTTTTATCACCTCTTCATATACATCTTTCACATTGGTCCCGATGACAATCTGATACTGGCCCCCGCCCCGTACCACCTGCATAATGTCCAACTTTTCCAAAGCTACCTTATCCGCCTTTTCTTCATTTTTTAAAACAAAACGCAGCCGGGTCATGCAGTGAGTCAGACTTTGCACATTGTCCTTCCCGCCAATATTCTCAATAATCTTTTCTGCCAAATTTTTATCGCTCATGATTACACTCCATTCTTACTTAGACTTTCAGGTTCCATTTTTGAATTGCTGCTTTTACAGAACCCTCTCTTGCTGTAAATACCGTCTCAATACCTGACTCCTGGGGGAAAATCCTTAGTGAAAAACAGACCTCTCCCTGATTAACAAAAATTTCTAAGGAAGATTCATCTGAAAATATCCGGATTTCTTTTAATCCGTTCTCCAGCCTTGCCTTACGGAAACTACCGTAGTCTTTCGCAAACACCTCTCCGGAAGTGCTTCGGTCCACACAAATTATCTGGTCTTTACTGGAATATCGGATCATTGTCTGCTCCTGTTTATTCTGTCTTACACGGATCTCAAAAATTCCTGTATTCTGATTTATGATCTTAACCAGCAGTTCGTAATGTCTGCCATAAAATCTTTCGTCCTGATAGCTTTTATCTTCCATGAAAATGGTCTCACACACATGTTCACTTCTAAGCAGTTCCATCTCCTTTACCGGATTCAGCCTTATGCGCCCGTCTGCAATGGTGAGTTCTCTTGGAATAGTCAGGCAGTGGGCCCAGCCATACCGGTCCGTAGGGTATGAAATCTCAGGCAGCCCCATCCAGGCAAACAATATTCTTCTTCCCAAAGGATCCAAAAACGTCTGAGGCGCATAAAAATCGAAACCATAATCAAGTTTTTCATACCGGTTCCCGTCAAAGGTCAATGTGTCCTCATTCATGGGACTCCCTATCAGATATCCTGCTTCATAAATATTGGAGTTTTCAGACTCTTCCGTTTCCAGTCCCTGGGGACACATCATTAAAATGCCATAACCGTCTGCTTCAAAATAATCCGGGCATTCCCACATAAAAGCTTTCGACTTCCATGGGACAGACAGCTCACCGCGATACTCCCACTGTTTTAAATCAGAACTTTGATAAATCAATGCCGTTCCGGTCTGTAAAATCCTTTGGGCACCTGTAATCATCAGGAAACCATTCTTCCCCTTCCACACTTTCGGATCTCTGAAATGCTCTGTGATCCCATCCGGCGGCTTAGGTATCAGAGGGGAAGTCTCCTTTACAATTCTGCCTTCCTGATCCATAACCGCCAGACACTGGCTGCTGTGCCTTACCCAGTCATCATCTCTGTGATTACCGGTGTAAAACAGGTACAAAAGTCCATCCTTTTTCATACTGCTTCCTGAATAGACACCATGGCTGTCAAAGCTCTGGTCCGGTGCTAACCCAATTCCTAAGTCCTCCCAGATAATGAGATCTTTTGAACGGAGATGATACCAGTACTTGGTTCCATGAACCGGTCCGAACGGGAACCATTGATAAAATAAATGGTAGAAACCATTGTACCAGGCCAGACCATTGGGATCATTCAAAAGTCCGGTAACCGGCTGTATATGATAACTTTGCCGCCATGGACTGTTTTGAACTTTTTTTGCAAGTTTCAAATACTCCTCTTCAGATATTCCGTCTGGTTTTGTATGACTTGTATTCATAAATTACCTCAACTTCCGCAATATTGGAACCGGTTCCAATATTGGGTGAAATTATAAGGAACAGTTTCATATTTGGAACCGGTTCCTTATAATTGGATTTTACTTCTTCTGTTGTGGTTTGTCAACACTAAATCGCTCAATTAATTCATATGGAGAAACGATCACTTCTTCCGTTACTTCATGTTCCAATAACTTAAGGAGACTTTTTGCTGCAGTGCCCCCGGCTTCCCTGAAGAAAAATTTAATTGTTGTAATTCCAGGATATACCAGATCTGTGATCTTATCTCCCCCTACTCCCACGATTGAGAGCTGTTCCGGGACCTTTATATCCAGAAGACAGCAGGTTTTTAACACTCCCACTGCAATGTTATCGGTTGCGGCAATAATGGCAGTAGGCTGATTTTTTTCTGTAAGAATTTTCTTAGCCATAATCACAGCATCCTGGGAAGAGAATGAAGTTTCTTCTATGTTAAGAACTATGTTTTCATATTCCCCTGAAGCCTTGATCACACCCTGTTTCCTTTTTATACCAACCGATATATCGGTCTCAGGAATTCCAAGATAAGTGACGAACCGATGGCCTCTCTGGAAAATATAGTTCCCCAGACAATACCCCGCCTGATAATCGTCATGAATCACGCTGGGGACACCGGGCACCTGCTGGCCGATGACAACTATGGGAATTGAAATCTCATCAAAAGCTTTTTTATGTTTATCCGTGATTACCGTGGCAGCCAGAATGATACCGGAAACCTTCTGTTTTGCAAGAGAATAAATACTTTCAATCTCTCTGTCAATATCCTGATTGGTATTGGAAATAATCATCTGAAATCCATTCATCTGCAATACATCATCAATGCCCAGCAGCGTTTCCGACATGGCATTGGAATTAAGCCTGGGGATAATCACTCCGATAATTTTCGTTTTTTTCGCCTTTAAGCTCTGGGCGAACTGGTTGGGGGAATATCCTGTTTTTTTGATAACTGCTTCTATTCGCTCGGCTGTTTTTTCACTGACAGATCCCTGATTTAAATACCTGGAAACTGTGCTTTTCGCGACGCCGGACATTTCTGCTATTTCTTTAATACTTGCCATAAAAGTTCCAACTTTCTGCCTGCTTTGTTCTTCCAGTTAACTTTATAGTAATAAACTACATTCGATGCTTTCGTTCCATAACAAATTCCTGCAATTGCTGCACACGCTCTGTTATCGCATTTCCAATCACTTCTATCCTTTGTTCATCCATAAATTCAGATTGTTTAAATACTTCATATAAATCTTCTTTTATGTTTTTTAAATTATCAAATGGAATCCATTCAAAATCTGTAATTAATCCCATCTGTTTTGATTGCTTTGCATAGAAAGGTTTGGATTCTGTTTCATCATAAGCATGAATGACTTTTGTTAACTTATTATGCCACAAACTGGTTCCTGAATCAAAAACCGGTGCTGCGCCGATCCATTCTAAGGTTTCTACATTTCTGATAACACCAAAGTTTCCAAAATGTCTGTCTGTATTTGCTATCAAATAATCGAATACTAATAAATAATTGAGAAATTCACTCATATGAGGAATGCCCAGCCATTCACATGCCTGAATAAAATGATCATAGGTTGAATTCTGACTTCGTTTTTTCATGGATTTATTAATACTTATTGCGCTGACCAATTCAGTGTCAGTATTTATAAAGTTTTCGCACACACTATATGGCATTCCATTATCCCATAGCAAAGTATAAGATACATAATTTGTACAGCCAAGGCGTTCATGTAATTTAGTTGCATATACTTCATTCAATGGTTCCTGCATATATGGATTACTGCCTGCTTTTATCAGACATCTTTTTCCATCGATAATTTTCCACTTCTTTTTTAACCAGCCATCCGATGTGTTACAGGGTGACATCAAGTCAATTATCTCATTTTCTGCTGGTTGTCCAAATAAGATATTTCCCACATCATCCGAAAATGAATGATCAAAAAAATTTATATCAGACCATTTTAAAGTTGTATGATCCGGTTTCATCCAGTATTGATCTGATAAACTAAGTCCATAGCATCTTGCTAACAACTGCTCCGTATGGGACACATTCAGTTCTTCCAACGCTTCTCTTATTCCAGACCGGCTTGCCGGTATGGAACGGCTGAACCACCATTCATTCAGTTCTTTTTTATTAGGAATTCCAGATTTAAAATCAATTCCTATCGGAAGGTAAGCAAGTTCCAGTGCTTCTGTAATTTTCACAATTGCTGATGTGTCATCATCAATCTGCAATTTCACAACCGGTGTATTCTTATTCATTAATGTACAATGCATACTCTTGTCCTCCTTTCGATCTAATGGTTGTAGTATAACATATTCCCAATTTATTATCTATTGGGATCTTTTCTGCCTACCAGCCTAAAACTTCGCCACATATTTTGTTAATTTGCCATTTCCCACCTTACAAATCAAATCTTTATCGAGCATTTCCTTAAGAATATTAATTGCATGAGTTGTTCCAGAACCCAGAGTTTCTTCAACATCGGAGCGGGTAATTTCTTTTTGTCTCTCAAATAATTTAATTATCGGTAAATATTTTTTGTTATCATTAATCAATACTCTGGCATGTATATTGGGAAGCACAACCCGAAACGCACCTTCCACATTTTCAAACTCAGGCTGCACTGGAAATTTTTTATAGCAGCTGATTATCTTACTGATACCTGTTCCATATGCTTCAATAAGCTTGATCCTGCAAAATAGTGCTGCAAGCTTTTCATTTCTGGATTGAGACACTCCTAACATAGCTGCCTCTAATGATAATCCAGATACCAGACTTCCTAAGGATAGTATCTCCAATCTGTCTGAGTACAGATTAATGAATGTACTTCCGCTAAAAGAATAATCCCTGTGAACAATGGCATTCAGCAATGCTTCACGAACAGCATCTTCCGGATAATCTCTTTCATCCGTTCGTAGTAAATCATGGAAAGAAGCCATTGTCCCATTGTAAAAATCAATGGTTCTATAAGCATCTGTAAGCTGAGTAAACAAGGAGCCCGTAAACTCTTTTCTGTCCCTGAAAACCAACTTTTCTGTGCCTTGAAATATAGCAAATTTAATAGAATGTTTACATTGATCAGAAACAAGTAAACCCATATTTGTATAAATACCATCTGAAGAAAGTATTCCTAAATTTTTCATTTGAATTTCGGTAAATTCTAACTCCCTTATTTTTAGCTCCTCATCCAGTCTGTGAAAAGTCAGTTCTTGAACCAGGGAGCGATTTGTTTCAAACGAATCTCCATCAGTTGCTTTCATGGCTCCACTCCTTCTATCAGTTTCTATCTTTTCTATCACAATACTAACACAGCAAGTGATAGAAAGCAAGAATAATCAGCTGACAAATTGCGACAAGAGAAACCACATTCCTGCTGCTTTCCACTTTCACATAATTCCTAAAAAATACAACCCAATTACTGCAAATTCATCCCAACTGTGATATCATAATAAGTAATGGCCACACTCCCTAACTCCAATACACACCGCATAAACAAGGAGGCACTTTTATGGACACCCGCTATCTGACCTACATCCTGACAATCGCAAAAAAAGAAAACATGACCAAAGCTGCCGAAGAACTTTTTGTCTCCCAATCCACCTTAAGCCAGTACCTTTCAAAGCTGGAAAGCGAGCTGGGCACCCCATTGTTTTACCGGAGCAAAGGCCGGTTAACGCTCACACCTGCAGGCTCTCTTTATATAGAAGCTGCAGAAAAAGTTATGTCCATTAAAAATATCCTCTATCAGAACCTCCAGAATATTGAAAACCGCGGCCACATAACTGTGGGAGTAACCTCACAGTTCGGCCTTGCCATGCTGACCGATATCATCCCTGCCTTCAAGGTCCAATACCCGGATATTATCATTGAAATTTCAGAAACCAATCTTCCCGGACTTACCAGAATGATACTGGAGGAAAGCATCGACTGCGGAATCATGGCCATGAATGAAACCGATCCCTTTTCTCCTGATCAGGTAACCATCCTCCGGGAGGAAGAGGTTTTATTCTCCATCCCCATCAATCACCCCTACCGTAAAAAGAATCCGGACAGCCCCATACGGATCATGGAATTTGCAGAGAATTTCGGGGAAGAAAATATCCTGTTATCGAAAAAGGGTTCCACCCTGCGCCACCTCACCGACATGGTGCTGGAAAATGCCGGCTGGATCCCCAGTACAGTCTGTGAAACCAACAGCATATCCACAACCAGAAGTATGGTTGCCATGGGAATCGGCGTCACATTTATCAGTGAGTCCTGTGCAGCTGACCGGGACCATGTATCGTACTATAGCGTGGAGCCAAAGCTTACCAGGTTAAACACCCTGGTAACAAGAAAAAACTGGATTCAGAGTCAGGCAAGTCAATGCTTCTGTAATGCCATAAAGAACTATTTTCATTAAAAACAGCCCTGGGAGTGGATATTAAAACCAACTCCCAGGGCTGTCCTGTTTCTATTAATTTAATTATTTTGCAAGATCATCTGCAATCTGTTTAATCTCATTGTAAATCTTTTCGTCATTTACCTCAGAATCAGCAGAGCTTAAATAGTAAGGCATCATTTCAACTTTGGCAATTGCCTCTTTTACTTCCGGATCCTCGGTCATTTTCTTAACCAGCTGATCGTACCAGGCAATGACATCATCAGATGTATCCTTGGGGAAATAGAAGGAAAATTCGCAGTTTGGATATACTAAATCTACGCCCTGCTCTGTTAAAGTAGGAATATCCTTGATTAATTCATAGCGCTCTTTCGTCGGTGCTCCCAGGCATACAAACTGTCCTGCTTCCAGATAATCCTTACAGTTAATATAAGCACCTGGCATTAAATCCACCTGACCGGAAAGCATGGCTGCAACCTTATCTGAGTTGGAACCTACGTCAACCAGATCCAGATCAATTCCTGCTACCTTTTCAAATGCAAGCAGCTCATAGTAAGTATAAGCACCTACTTCGGTACATGCTTTTAACTTGCCTGGATTTGCTTTTGCTGCCTGAATGAACTCATCAAGTGTCTTATACTTTTCCGGATTTGCATATAACTGCTGTGCCGGATCAAGAGCAAAGGTCGGTCCTAATTTAAAAGCAGTATAATTATAATCGGTAACACCGGCAATGTTTGCCACGTTTACCAGGTTGTGACCATAAAGGAAGGTATGTCCGTCTGGTGCTGCAGAACGAACCTGATTTGCTGCTACGGAACCTGCAGCTCCATTGGCATTTACCACGATAAAATCAGCACCTGTCATTCTCTTTGCATATTCCGCAAATACACGGGCGGAAAGATCTGTGTTGCCGCCTGCTCCTGCCGGAACCACGATGGATACGGTGGTGGTTGGCTTCCAGGTGGAAGCTGCTGCTTCAGTGGTTGCCGCTTCCGATCCCTTTGTGGTGGCTGCCTCAGAACTGGCTGCCGCTTTTGTTGTTTCTGCTGCTGTTGTTGACTGTGTCTGGCTGCCCCCGCATGCTGTCATACCAAGAACCATTCCTGCCGCCATTACTGTTGCCAAAAATCTTTTTTTCATAGTTTTTGCTCTCCTTTTTTATGATTGTTCAGTTGCCTTACCCGCTTTTTTAATTAAGTACATCTTGTATTCTTTATAAACCGACCAAACCACTACTCCGATTGCGACAAAAAAGAATGCGTCGAATATCGGTCTCTGGAAAAATGCTCCAAATGATTTGTACTGCATGATTCCTCTTCGGAGATATGTCTCCAGCATTTTTCCTATGAGGAAGCATAATACAAACGGTGTAGTTGGCAGTCTGAACTTATGATATAAGTATCCCACCAGTCCGAATAACAGTATGGACTGTACGTCAAAAATCCGGTTGTTGGTTGCATAGGCACCCACACAGCATAAAACCAGGATCAGAGGCATCAGGATGTGCTTCGGAATTTTCAAAAGCTGTACAAATACTTTAATTCCAAAGAACTCAATTAACAGCATCAGGGTGATACAGATCATGCAGGCTGCAAAAATTCCGTATACCACATCTGCATTTTTAACAAAGAGAAGAGGTCCTGCCGATAAGCCGTGGATCAAAAATCCTCCAAGCATCATGGCCGTTACTCCGTCCCCGGGAATTCCGAGAACCAGAAGCGGAATCATGGCTCCGCCTATGGTGGCGTTGTTAGCGGTTTCCGTAGCTACAATTCCGTCTGGACAGCCCTTTCCGAATTCTTCCGGATGCTTTGACATGTTTTTAGCAGTTACATAGGCAAGCATTCCGGAGGTACTTCCTCCGATTCCGGGAAGAATACCGATTCCAGTACCAATAAGAGCGGAACGAATGGCGTTTGGAATCTGATAAACAAATTCCTTCCAGGTAAAGCCGAAGCCTTTGATGGGCTTCATTTTGATAACATCCATCTTTCCATGACCCATGGATTCCGCTGTTACGAGAATCTCTGAAATAGCGAAAATACCAATTAACGTGGGAAGTGTATCAAATCCAGCCATCAGGGAGCTTGAACCAAAGGTGAAACGTGCTGTTCCGTCAATGGGAGCCATACCCACCAGGGAAAAAATGAGTCCCAGCATACCTGCCAGTACACCTTTTAACATTGATCCGGATGCCAGAACTGCAACCATAGTCAAAGCAAAAAATGAAATTCCGAAGTTCTCAGCCGGTGTAAACTTAAGTGCAATATTTGCAAGCAGCGGAGCGCAGAACGTTAAAACAATAAAGGAAAAGATAGATCCCAAAAAGGAAAATACAATTCCATATCCAAGGGCCTTCCCTGCTTCCCCGTTCTTTGCCATTGGATGCCCGTCAAAGCAGGTTGCAATGGAGGAAGCCGTACCTGGCATGTTAAGAAGAATGGCTGAGATCAGACCTCCTGAAATACCTCCGATATAAACCGCCACCAGCATATTCATACCCATGGATGGGGACATGCTGAATGTGAGGGGTAAAAACAATGCCACAGCCATGGAAGCCGATAAACCGGGAATGGAACCAAATATAATCCCCACACTCACTCCTGCTGCCATAAGCAGAAGAGAAGACGGAGTAAAAATTCTTGCATAAGCGTTACCTAATGAAATTAATGCGTTCATTGCTTCCCCTCCTATAAATTAATGGTGAATATACCAGCAGGCAATATGATCTTGAATCCATACCGGAACAGGAAAAATACAATAAAGGTAAATACAACGGAAGTTACTGCCAGCTGTATGATGTCCTTTTTCGTTTTTTTCTCATCCGGTGCCAGAACATACATCTGAAATGGTAAGTAAAGAATCGTGGTAACAATAAAACCAACCGGCTGAAGCAGATAAACATAAACCAGAATAAGGATAAAGCTGATGAGCATTCGTTTGTAATCCAGATCTTCCTTTTCCATTTTTTCAGCTTCTGCTGTTCTCATTTTCAAGTTTTTTACATTGAAAACTGCCAGGGCTGCCGCCAGAACAAAGGTCACAATACCGATGCACATCGGCATGAAATCCGGACCGATTTCCATAATTGATGATTTCGGCAGCATCTTCGCCATGATCATCATTCCGGCAGACAGAATCATAAAAAATCCGCCGACAATCATATCCCCATATTTTTTAATAAACATTGACTGTCCTCCTCCTTTTATCTTACCAATGCCGGTTTTTTACAGTCATACTTCCAGCCAGGTATTAAATACTGCATCGCCAGAGCGTCATCCCTGTCATGGGAGGAAAGGCTGTTATACAACGCATTCGCCTCCATTACCCGCTCCATGTTTATCGTCACTCCCAGTCCCGGTTTGTCAGGCACCTCTAAGTAACCGTTTTTAATAGACGGAGTATCGTTTAAGAGATTCTGCCCATCCTGCCAGATCCAGTGGGTATCCAGTGCTGTTGGATTTCCCGGTGCTGCAGCTGCCACATGGGCAAACGCTGTCAAAGTGATATCAAAGTGATTATTGGAATGGCTTCCCCAGGTCAGTCCCCAGTCATTTAAAATCTGAGCCATTCTCACACTTCCTCCAAATCCCCAGAAATGAGGATCTGCCAGAACGATATCCACCGCTTTTAATGCTGCCGAATGATAAAACTGTCTCCAGTCTGTTGCAATCATGTTGGTGGCTACCGGAAGGTTAACGGCATTTTTAAATTCCGCCATAATTTCTCTGCTGGAAAAACCGGATTCCGGACCACAGGGATCTTCTATGTAGGATAAGATTCCCTCCATTGGCCTGCTAAGTTCAATTGCTTCCTTTAAGCTCCAGGCACCGTTTGGATCAATATTGATACGGCCGTTGGGAAACGCCTGTTTCAGCGCCCGCACCGCTTCCATCTCTTCGAAACCTGAAAGCACACCGCCTTTTAACTTAAAATTTTTAAATCCGTATTTTTCATGAAGAACACTGGCCTGCTCAACGATCCGTTCCGGAGTAAGCATCTGCATACGCCGGAGGCGAAACCACGGATCTTTGCTGTCACTCTCATCCAGATAGGAAAGCACTGGTGCAGCCTTTTCTTTTTTGCTGACATAGAATAAATACCCCAGCGTCTCAACCTGATCCCTCTGTTTTCCCTCTCCTAAAAGTTCACAGATGGGCAGTCCCAAATGCTGTCCCAAAAGATCAAGAAGTGCACACTCAATGGCCCATTCCGCTTTTACAACGAATTTCAGCTTGCTGATATCAAGGGTCTGTATTCCTTCCCCGTCATCCTCTTTTGCTTTGGATGATGCTTTATGAATTGAATTTAAAATACTCCGGTATTTTCCAATCTGCTGTCCAACTACAAGAGGGGTGCAGCTTCTTAACGCTTCACAGGTATAATCTCCTCCATGAATCTCCCCGATTCCCGTATTTCCGGCGCTGTCCTTTAAAATCACTATATTTCTGGTAAACCAGGGTGCATGAGCTCCGCTTAAAGTCATCAGCATGCTGTCATAGCCTGCTACCGGGATAACCTGCATTTCTGTAACAACCGGCGTTCCTGAGTACTCCATATCTTCTATTTCCTTCCTTTGGTTATATTGCACATTTTTATTTCTCTTTCTCTTACTTTCATACGCATTATACCAATGACCGCTCAATAAATCCAATAATTAATACCGATTGCAGCGATAAGAAACAGTGATAATCCGTTAAATTAACGAACAAGGCAGGGTTTCTTTGGATTAAATTTCCATCCTGGAATCAGATACTGCATACCCATGGCATCATCTCTTCCGCCAAGGCAGTGATCCAGATACAGCTGATGGGCTTTCTTAATCTGTTCCATGTCCGCTTCAATACCAAGCCCCGGCTTCTTTGGAACCTGGATACAGCCATTTTCAATTTTAAGAGGTTCTTTTGTCAGACGCTCTAAGCCCTCCTGCCAGATCCAGTGGGTATCCAGTGCATTGTACTCACCCGGAACTGCTGCACCAACCTGGGTAAACATGGCAAGGGAAATATCAAAATGGTTGTTGGAATGGGAGCCCCATGTATAACCAAAATCGTGGCACATCTGTGCAACGCGGACAGAACCGCTCATTGTCCAGAAATGGGGATCCGCCAGTATGATATCTACTGCCTGGGATTCCAGGGAATGTCCTACTTCTCTCCAGTCTGTTGCAATCATATTAGTTGCAGTGGGGAAACCAGTACGGCGGCGGAATTCGCTGACAATCTCTCTTCCGGAATAAACCCCTTCCGCTCCGCATGGATCTTCACAGTAAGTTAAAATGCCCTGCATTCCCTTTACATATTCTACCGCTTCTTCAAGAAGCCAGCCCCCGTTGGGATCCAGATCAATGCGAGCATCAGGAAATGCTTTCTTTAATTCCCGGATTACATCCATCTCTTCATTTCCAGGAAGCACGCCGCCTTTCAGCTTAAAGTCCTGGAATCCGTATTTTTCCCTGGTCGCTTTTGCAAAAGCCACGATCTGACCAGCAGTAAGGGCCTCCTCATGGCGGATGCGGTACCACTCACAGTCAGCGTCCGGCTCCGAGTCATATGGAAGATCTGTCTTGTTTCTGTCTCCCACAAAGAACAGATAGCCCAGCATCCGTACGCTGTCTCTCTGCTTTCCTTCGCCTAAAAGCTCACAGACCGGAACGCCTAAATATTTCCCCAGAAGATCCAGACAGGGAGCTTCAATGGCAGTAATTACGTGAACTCCTGTCCGTAAATCAAACGTCTGATTTCCTCTTACGTCTGCTTCTCCTTTGGAATCTAAATGTGCTTTCACTTTTAAAAGCGTGCTTTTATATTCACTGATTTTTGTGCCTGTTACAAAGGGTACGCACTCTAAAAGTGCATCGGTTATTTTTTTCCCTCCGGGCACCTCTCCTACTCCCATTTCTCCGTTATCTGCATACAAAACCACAATGTTTCTGGTAAAAAACGGTGCATGGGCTCCGCTTAAATTCAGCTCCATACAATCTTTACCCGCTACTGGATATACTTCCATTTTGGTTATTACTGGTATCATTCTATATTCTCCTTTATCACAGATCATCTTTGAACATGACTTAATTATACCGGTATGGAAGTACTTCTTCTATTGGCAGACATACTAACACTGTCCCATTTTTCTTGTCATCTTTCTTATTCTTTCAGAAAATGAAAAAGGGATTGCAATCAATTGCAATCCCAGCCTCCAATTCCGTAGCGCTTCATTTTTCTCCACAGTGTTGTTGTGCTGATATTCATTGCCTCTGCCACCTCCGTTCTTCTTCCTTTGCAGCGTTCCAGAAGCATTTCTATGCGGAGGGCTTCCGGATTTTGGCTTCTTACGGTCTGACTGATTCCGTTTTCTTCCCTGATAACCGGATACAGCTCCTGCAGAAGGTTCTGCACCATCCCCTCCTCCGCCTTTCTTCTGTGAGCTGCCAGCACCAGCCTTTCACAAAAGCTTTCCAGCTGAAGTAAATTTCCCTCCCAGAAATATTCCTCCATTATTTTTAACGCAGCCTCGCTGATTTCCACATATCTGGAATAGGCTGTATTATATTTGTCGAGATAAAGTCCTGTAAAGCGGCGGATTTCCTCCGGCTCCTTACGAAGCGGGGGAAGGCTGATCTTTAATGCAGACAGGTAGAAATATAAATCTTCCCTGAAATTTCCCTGCTTTACAAGATATGACAGTTCCTTTCCCGCAGCAGCAATCAGACGAACAGACAAAACCCGTTTTGTCATAGAATTCTGTTCCCAGAAAAGCCGGTCATGAACCGCTTTGAAAAGCAGATACTGACATTCCAAGGATAAGCAGTCCACCTCTTCTATAAATACGGTACCAAATTCTGCCGCCTCCAGGGTACCTTTTTGCTTTTTCTTATTCTCATCACCAAAGCCAAACAACACCTCTTTCTGCTCCTTAGGAGAAAGACAGCTTACATTAACTGCCATAAAAGGGCCTCCCTTTTGGGGACTGTTATTGTGAATCGCTTCAGCAAGTATATCTTTTTCTGTACCGGTTTCCCCGTAAATCAATACCGGATTTCTGGAAATGGCATAGGACCTTGCCTGTTTGATGCACCGTTTCATTTCTCCTGACTCTCTTAGAATGTGAAAGAAATTACGGGGAGCATTATGACCATTCATCAGCTTAGCTCCTGAGCTCTGCCCTTCGCCCCGCTCTGCCGAACGTACCTTGTGACACGTCAGTATGGCACCGCTGTAATGCCCGTCGTATTGAATTGGCGCTCCAATCACCATCAGCAGCTGATTTTTTATAGAAAAGGAAGTGGAATAAAGCTCCTCTCTTCCGCTTAAAATTCCATCTATGCCTTCTGCGTCAATTCCGTCAAATACTTTGTCAATGGGAAAGCCGATTACCTCAGCAGATGACCTCCCCAGCAGCTGCTCGATCACCCGGTTTACTGCCACAATCTCCTGATATGCATTAATTTTAATGATTCCGCTGAAGGATGTATCAAGAAGCGTATCCAGCTGAGCTTTATTCTGCTTTTCCAGTTCCGCAAGCTCAAGTATATGAACTGCCATCTGAAGCGCCTTGCGTATGGATTCCTCTCCTGTTTCCATAAACAGGCTGGGAAATCCGATCTCAAAAGCAATCTGGTTCGTTTTTACTCCGCCGATAATTAAGTCCACTCCGTCTTTAATCGCCTGACTGACTAAGTCTCTCGTTTCTTCCAGTTCCGTCAGTTTATAAAAATGCAGTTCAAAGTCAAACAGCTCGTCCAGTTCATCAAGGCTTTCAAACATATTTTCAAATGCAATAATTCCGATAGAAGGGTGGTTCTTTTTCAGCATATTTCTGGCTTTAAGAATCATAAACCCGATTTCGCGTACAGTAATGGGCATCTCCACTACCGGTACATTTATATCGTCCTTAATCAGCGTGGCCTGCAGCCCCCTGGCAATGATAACGCGGGCTCCTGCTTCCACTGCAGCCTTAGCCTCCGAAACTGCACTTGAATTTTCCACAACTTTTAAAATCTGGACCTTTGTCCCCTCTTTTTCCAGGACCGCATTTGCATACTCTAAAATTGTCTGCCTTGGAAGCAGAATTGCAATCCGTTCCATTTTCTACCTCGCTTCCATCATTTCTATTTCTATTATTGTAACTGCAGGATAACATTATTACAACTTATCGTACTAAGTATTATCACAGGCTTTTAAAAGCATCATAATAAGATCTTTCACGGGTTTTGTGAGAATACTGCTTTTGCGGTATGCAATTACAAGATGAAAATTTGCCGGATGGTTTAATGGCAGGCAGACATAATTACTTTGTTCCTCTCCCATGGACTCCGGTAAAAAGGCTATTCCTTTCCTGCAGCTTACCATATGTTTTATTACGGTAAAATCATTGGATTCACAAAGGATAGACGGAGTAAACTGATGGCTGGAAAATATCTCATTTTCACAGGCACGGAAGGTGCTTTTTGCAGGATTTAAAATAAAAGAATCATCACAAAAGCAGGAAAAGTCCACTCCATTTTTATAAAGCCGGTCCAGGCACCGGTGATTGTCCGGCACCGCCAGTACCAGATTCTCTTTTCTCAGAGGAATATATTCCAGCATGCTATGGGAAAGCTCCCTTGTCACCAGAACTGCCAGATCCGCCATGCCGTTAATCACATAATCTTTTGCAATGTAACCGTCTGCATCGATGGTATCAATAAAAATGTTCTTATGCAGATCAGCCAGTGAAGGCAGCACTTTCTTTGAAATCACCGGAAGCATATCATTGCGGTAAATGAACGTAAGCTTCTTTTTCCCCGAATTATTTAAATTTTCAATCTCCTTTAAAGCATTGCTGTACAGGCTGAGGATATATTGTGCCCCATTTACATAGATTCTTCCGGCATCCGTAAGAAGATAATCATTTTTATCTTTATAAAACAGCTTTGTCTGAAGCTCTTCTTCCAGCTTTTTTAACTGCTGGCTCAATGCCGGCTGGGTGACAAAAAGCTTTCCTGCAGCTTTTGATAAATTTTTTTCCTCTGCAATTGCTATCACATATTCTAATTGCTGAGTATTCATGCATTTTACCCCTCATTCTCAAATTCACGATAAATGGCTCTTGCACACGCACTGTAAGCAGAGGTATATAATGGATTATTCCTATCCTGCCTCATCACAAGATAAATAAAATACCTTTCTGCTTCAGACAGAACCTTCCCTTTTTTTACAATTGCTCCAAGGCCCAGATAATATCTGGGGGAAAGAGAAAAGTAAACGATCTTATTATCAGAATCCGCCATTGAAGACCTTGGAATCAGCCCCACTCCTGCTCCCTGACGTATCATATTGCTTAGTACCAGGTTATTATTCGTTTCAAAAACCACAGTAGGTTTCATTTTAGCTGCCAGAAAGATGCTGTCAGAAATAGCTCTGATGGAGGTTCCCTGGCACATGAGCACAAAAGGCGAATCGGAAAACCGGCTTATTTCCATTGGAGTCAGCCTGTTGTCACATTTAACTGCCAGATTAGCCAGTTTATGAAAAGATGGTGCGCTTAAAATGACCTCTTCTCTATACATCATAACAAAATTAACATCTTCTTCCTCACTATCATAACAAGAACCTAATGCAAAATCCACATCTCCTGCGATCACATGGGTTCTTAAGTCTTTCATATAGCATTCTTTTATTTCTATTCTCACATTAGGAAACCGTTTGCTGAACTGAGTAAATATCTGTGCCACCAAAACAGCACCCCTCAGCGGTGTGGCTCCAATGACAACCGTCTCTTCTAATTCCTGAGTCAGGGAACGAATGGCCAGATACGTCTGGTCCTTTGCTTCAAGAATCTGGCTGGCAGTATCCAGATAAATCTTTCCCGCCGGCGTGGGAATCAGCCACTTTTTCTCCCTTATAAACAGATCAGTTCCAAGGCTTCTTTCCAGCCTGGATAAATAAATACTTAATGTGGGCTGGGATATCCCCAGTTTTTTTCCGGCTGCAGAAATGCTTCTTTCCCTTGCTATGGTTGTTATATAAAGCAGGCTTTTTGTATTCATAATTTAACAGCTCCTTCTCATGTAAATAAGTCACACAAAAAACATCTATAGCTTTCTCTTATAACTTTTATAGTTATTACTGAATTGAACCTTATTAAGTATTACTATATAATCCGATCTGTAGCGAACTTACAAAAGATAATATGCACAATCCGGGCGCCCATTTTCATGAAGGATACGGTACATTATACTTTTGCACGAAAGTAATGGAGGATTTTAGTAATGACGTATGAAATGATAGTCGTATTATTAATTATGGCATTTATGGTTGTTATGCTGCTGTCTCATGCACTTCCGTATGGCGTAACAGGAATGATCTGCTGCGTGGCTCTTGTACTGACAGGAGTTGCTGATATACCGACTGCGTTCTCCGGTTTTTCCAATAGCACTACCATCATGGTAGCAAATATGCTGGTAGTAGCCAGCGCCCTGGGAAAAACCAGTTTAATTCACAGGCTGCGCCAGGCCATGAACCGTCTGCAGGGAAAAAGCGGTATTGTTCTGGTTCTTGCACTGCTCCTTATCACCATCGGTTTATCCCAGTTAATGGGTCAGATTGCCTGCCTTTCCATGATGCTTCTGTTTGTTCAGACGCTTGATGATGAAAGCGATATTTCTCCGGCACGCATGCTTTTTATCGTCGCCTGTGTAAATACCATCTGGACCTCAAAAATTCCCATTGGTATGGGTGCAACCATGCCAGGAACTATTAATTCCTTCTACCAGGGTATGGTGGAAGCAAAAGACTTACTTGGAATCACGGATTATCTGAAAGCAGGATTTTTTCCGGCTGTAGCAGGCACCATTTATTGTCTTTTCATGTATAAAATAATACCCAGCAGTAAACTTGACAGTTCCCAGGTAAGGGAAGTTAAAGAATCTGACGCAATCTCTAAAAAACATGAGACAATTATCTTCCTGGTATTCTTTTGTGTTATCATGGGATTCATGTTTGGTAACCAGTTAGGCAGCAACATCAGCAACATTCTGCCAGCAGTTGGAGTACTGGTCTTAATAATTACCGGCGTTCTTAGTGTAAAGGAAACAGTTGCAACCATTACCAGTGACATGATATGGATGATCGCAGGTATGTCAGTTATTTCTTCCGTTCTGGGAAAAACCGGCGTCGGAGAACTGATTGGACAGACTGTACTAAATCTTCTTGGAAATAACCCAAGCGGCTTATATGTAACCATTGTTTTCTGCGTAGTCACCACAATCATGACAAATTTCCTTTCCAATCTGGGAACCATGGCTCTTATGTGCCCTATTGCTGCAGCAACCGCGCTGGCAGGGGGCATGAATGTCAAAGCAATCGTTCTGGTAACTGCAGTTTCCTGCTGGTTTGCCATTGCTATGCCTACCGGCTGTTCTGCCGCCATGATGGCTTTTGGTATCGGAAATTTCAACACATTCAAACTGATGAAGTTTACGCTGCCTCTTGTATTAATATTAATGATCTCACTGATCATTGGCATCAATCTGTTCTTCCCGATTTTTATATAAAGGAAAGCACTGAAAGGATCATGAAAGGAACGAAAGAATAATGAAAAAATATATTAATCCGGGACATGAGCGAAAATCATTAACTCTGATTGACAACATTGTCTTCTCTAACCAAACGGATTTAAACAGCAAGCCAATGGAACTTAAAATGTCCATCCTGCTTCAAAACGGCAACAGTGAGATGAAGCTGGCAGCCGGTGAAGATGATCCAAAAGAAAACCATGATACAAAACCTGCACTACTCTGGATCCCTGGAGGAGGCTGGAGAGGAGTCGATAAAAACCTCATGCTTGGCGAGATGAGTCAATTCGCAGATGCCGGCTATGTGGTAGCATCCATGTACTATAGAAGCAGTAGTGAAGCACATTTTCCTGCACAGATCATTGATGTAAAAACCGCTATCCGGTTTCTGCGGGCAAATGCCATGAAATATGAAATTGATCCCAACCGGATTGGTGTATTCGGACGATCCGCAGGCGGACACCTGGCCGCTTTTGCAGCAATGAATACGGATACTTTCGAAAATGAAGAATGGTCCGGCTATTCATCTAAAGCAAATGCCTGCTGCAATATGTTTGGTCCTACCGATGTAGTGGCACTGATGAATGAGGAAGAAAAAAGTTTTAATAATCCCAACAGCCGGTGGCACCGAATCGAAGATACCCATGGCGGAAAACTCATAGGAGGAGATCCTTCTACCATAAAGGAACGTGCAAAATCGGCTAGCCCGGCAAATTATGTAAATCCGGACATGTGTCCTATGCTGATACTCCATGGAGACAACGATCCGCTGGTTCCCATGGAACTTAGCAGTGACGTTTTATACAGCAGAATCAAAGAAGCAGGCATGGAAGACAGAACAGATTACTATGTACTGGAAGGAGCCGGACACGGTTCCAGAGAATTCTTCCAGGATTCTGTCAAGCAGCTTATGATCTCTTTTTTTGATAAGTATTTAAAATAACATTGCAAAGACATGCTCCTTCTGAAATATAGTTAAAAAAGAAGGAGCATGTTTTTATTATACAATATCCAGATAGACCTTTCTTACTGGCGCAGGAAACACCTGGTTTATCTCCATAAGTTCATCCCCCGTCAGTTCTATTTCCCATGCCTTTGCATTGTCCAGTGCGTGATCCCTGTTTCCGGTACGGGGTATGGCCACCACATTATTATTTCGGATAACAAAAGCCAGAAGAATATTGGAAACTGTACACTGGTGGGCATTTGCGATGCGGATCAGCACCGGGTTCTCGTAAAGACCCCGTTTTAAATCACCTGCCTGTGCAAGAGGGCAGTATGCCATGACAGGGACTTTGTGTTCTTCCAGCCACGGGATCAAATCATACTCAATTCCTCTGGAAGCCACATGATAAAGAACCTGATTTATCTGGCAGTTACTTCCTCCCGGAACACTCCAAAGTTCCTTCATATCGGCAGTGTCAAAGTTTGATACACCCCAGCGCCTTATCTTTCCTTCTTTTTTCAGCTGCTCCATACATTCCACCGTCTCACTTAATGGAATACTTCCCCTCCAGTGTAAAAGATATAAATCCAGATAATCCGTGTTCAATCGATCCAGAGTTCTGATACAGCTTTTAAATATATTCTTTCTGCCAGCATTATGAGGATATACCTTGGACACCAGAAACAGACTGCTGCGATCAATCCCATGTATGGCCTCTCCAAGAAGTTCCTCTGCTTTTCCATCTCCATACATCTCAGCTGTATCAAGGAGTGTCATACCGGCTGATATTCCAGTCCTTAAGCTATTCAGTTCTTCCTTTCGCCTGCTTTTTTGTTCTCCCAGGAACCAGGTTCCCTGCCCCAGAGACGGTACAGCAGTTCCGTCCGGAAGCATGACACATTGTTTCCTATTTTCCATTTTCTCCTCCTGTTCTCCTTCTCCTGCCATGAAAGCTTATGATTATTCTCACGAAAATCCCATGGACCAGAGAGGAATTGTAAGCATGGATAAAAGTGTGGATATTACCACACATTTCGTTGCAAATACATAATCGCAGTCATACTTTGCCGCAAGTATTGCAGAAGTACTCCCTGCCGGCATCCCGGTCATCAGTACACAGATCGCCGTAAGATAATTCTCCATCTTCAACATTCTGCACAATGCCAGGGTGAAAAAAGGCAGAATGATCAGACGCATAAAGGATATAAAAAGAGCATCCCTGTGAAACAGACTTTTGAAACTGACCTCAGAAAGCATCATTCCGATTAAAAGCATGGTCAGTGCCGTTGTACAGCTTCCCGCCGAACGGACCGCCCTGTCAAGTGCCAGCCCAATAATATTCAGTATCGAATGGACAGCGATAGGCAAATGAACCATGAGACTTGCATTGATTGTCTCAATGGGGGCCTGAAACAACAGCAGAAACAGACCGATATAAACGGCCACGATACAGGGATGAATTGCAATTTTTTTCACAACTGACTTAAAATCCGGGCTTTCCGTAAAGCATGCAATTCCGGCTGACCACATCATAATCCGCATAGGGATAATGAATATGGAAGCATACATCATACCTTCCGCACCATAAATTCCTTCTGCAATGGGAAGGCCTAAAAACCCGGAGTTTGAGACTATGGTTGCGTACTGAAGAACCCGTTTTACTGCATGGGGCCTTTTATTATACAATACCCGGCTTAAAACATAACTTACTATCTGTACAAGAACAGACAGGAAAAGTACTGCCCCGAACCGGAGCAGTATTTTACTGTCAAACTTCATGCGGAAGGAATTAATGATATTGCAGGGCAGAAAAAAATACAGCACGGCATCTGTAAGCACCGTCTTTCCTGATTCCTTTAAAATACCTTTCCTCTTCAATATGGCACCTGCTCCAGTGAGCAGAAACATCATGCACTGAAGTGACCATAATCCGGTTATATCCATTTTTTCCCCTTTTTATCCGTTCAGACTCATCCCGGCTCTCAGCATACGAAACGTACGCTGTGCCGCTCCCCGATATAGTTCCACAGACCGCTCCATTGCTTCCTCTATGGGCATTGCTCCCTGAATGGTTGTGGTTATGCTTTCTATTCCGTATTCATAAATTTTTTCGGCTCCATCTCCCATGCCTCCTACTATGGCAACGGCCGGAATACCTCTTTTTTTACACCGCATTCCGATTCCGCTTGGAACCTTTCCGAACGCAGACTGCCAGTCCATTCTGCCCTCTCCGGTAACGACTAAATCCACCCCTTCTAACAGGGTATCAAACTGAATCAGATCCAGGACAGTTTCAATTCCTGATTTCATATTGGCATTTAAAAATACGTTTAAAGCAGCTCCAAGTCCTCCTGCTGCTCCTGTTCCCTGAATCTGGTCCACATCAATACCAGTCAGTTCAAACAGCTTTCCTGCATAGGATTTCATATCCTTTTCCAGCCGGTCAAGGATTTCAGGAGTTCCTCCTTTTTGTTTTCCAAAGGTATAGGTTGCGCCGTTTTGTCCAGTCAGCGGATTTGTCACGTCACACATCACAGTAAATTCTGTCTCTTTTACGGCCGGGTGAAGTCCGCTTATATCAATATGCTCCACTTTTCCCAGATCTTCGCCGCAGCCAGTCAGCAGGTTCCCTGCTTTATCAAGGAATTTCACACCAAGAGCCGTCATGGCTCCCATACCGCCGTCGTTGGTTGCGCTTCCGCCGATTGCAATGGCAATCTTTCTATAGCCTTCATCCAAAGCCGCTTTAATCAGTTCCCCTGTCCCATAGGTTGTGGTATAAAGGGGATTTCTCTTTTCTGACGGAACCATGGGAAGTCCGGAAGCTTTTGCCATCTCGATCACTGCATGGCTGCCATCAAACACTCCATACACTGCAGTTGTCTCTTCCATCAGCGGACCGTGTACGGATACGGTGCGGATCTGTCCATTCATGGCATCAATCACCGCCTCTATGGTCCCTTCCCCTCCGTCTGCCACAGATACTCCGCTGCACTCACAATCCGTAAAAATACGTTTTGCTTCTTCTGTCAGGATTCCTACTATCTCCACAGATGATAAGGATCCTTTAAATGAATCAGATGCAAATAAAAATTTCATCGCCTGCCCCTTTCCTCTTACGCCTGAAACGAAAAACAGGCCGGCAGCCTATCAACAGCCACCAGCCTGCCCTCTTTCTTATATTAATATCTTCCGTAACGATCTCTTATTTCTAAATGAGCCCCGCTGTTTCCATCTCTTTTCTGATCTGGCCAAGAACCGGTCCTTCCGGTGTGGCAATATTGGGTTTATAAGGAAGTCCTACGTTTCTTCCTCTTAGATTTGCCATATCCTTGGCTGCTACCGGGAAGCTTGCCGGATCCATGGAAAGACGGACAGGATTTAACTTAAACTGTGCTTCCAGAGAGCCATTTAAATCACCGGCCACAAATTTATTGTAAACATCAGTTATCAGTTCCGGCATAAAGTTGGCAGCTGTACATACACCGCCTACTGCGCCGTGGCACATGGATGCATATAACAGCGTATCCTTTCCGCCGAATACTTTAAAATCTGTTCCCCGGGTTCTGCGGATGAATTCTGCCGTCTGGGTGATATCACCGCTGGTATCCTTCATGCCGACTATGTTATCAAATTCCTTTGCCAGACGCTCAACCAGACCAGCGGTCATGGTATATCCCACACGTCCCGGATTGTTGTAAAGCAGCATTGGAGTTTCCGGTATGGATTCTGCTATTGTTTTAAAATGGTTATAAAGCTCTGTTTCAGTAGGCTTTAAAAACATGGGCTGAAGAACGGAAATACCTGCAGCGCCGTTTTCTACAGCCATCTTAGCCAGACGGCAGCATTTTTTCGTGCTGATGGCGCCGATGCCAAAATATACCGGAACTCTTCCAGCAGCCTGATCTACCATGATTTTCAGCCCGCGTTCCATCTCATCGTCTTCCACTGCGTAGAACTCTCCATTGCTTCCGAATGCCAGAATACCAAGCACACCGCCGTTAATGACATAATCAACCTGATCTCTTAATTTTGCTTCATCAATCAGCTCATTTTCGTCAATTGGCGTAAGGATTGGCACAATAACGCCTTTAATAAAATCTGTATTCATGTTTTTTTGTCCTCTCCGTCCGGCTTATTTTTGCGGTTCTACAGTTGTGTTTGCAATTTTCTCGTAATACTTCACGATGCTGGAATGATCCTCTTTGTCAAAACCGTCTGCTTTCAGTCCCTGCATAATCTCCATTAACTGACCTGTTAAAGGAACGGGAGAACTTACATTATGAGCTGCATTCAGTGCATTATTTAAATCCTTGATGTGAAGCTCAATGCGGAAACCTGGCTTAAAGTTTCTATTAAGCATCATAGGTGCCTTTGCATCCATAACTGTAGAACCAGCAAGACCGCCGCGGATTGCCTGATATACAAGCTCCGGATCAGTTCCCGCTTTTTTAGCGAAGGTAAGTGCTTCTGATACAGCCGCGATATTTACTGCAACAACAATCTGGTTTGCCAGCTTTGCTACATTTCCTGCACCAAGCTCACCTACATAAACAACGGAGCCGGCCATAACCATAAGCATATCATAATACTTGTCAAACAGTTCTTTCTTTCCGCCTACCATTACAGATAAGGTTCCGTCAACTGCCTTTGGCTCTCCACCGGATACCGGAGCATCAAGCATATCAATTCCCAGCTTTTCAAGCTCTGCGCCGATGGCTCTGCTCTCAGTTGGATCAATGGAGCTCATATCAATGACTACAGTTCCAGGCTTTGCCCCTTCTGCTACGCCGTTCTCGCCTAAAACTGCTGCTCTTACATGTGGAGAGTTTGGCACCATGGTGATCACAACGTCACACTGGGAAGCTAAATCCTTTCCGGTTTCAGCGGAAGCTGCGCCATTTGAAACCAGATCTGCAACTGCTTCTTTATTAAAATCAAATACAACTAATTCATGACCTGCCTTTAACAGGTTCTTTGCCATAGGTCTTCCCATAATTCCCAAACCGATAAATCCAATTTTCATATGCTTTTCCTCACTTTTTCATTCTGTTTACAGTGACCGACGGGTACTTCCCATCTCTGCTGTGATTATAGATAAAAATCAGAGGTTCTGCTATGGGCGGAATTAACGAATGGAGGAGCTTTCTTTATACAAATCATCTATAGTTTCATTTTCGTATCATTATCATTTCATTTTAATTTCACTCCAGATGATATTTTTTCATTTTTCTCCATAATGTTGCCTTGCTGATTCCCAGCTCCTTTGCTGTCTTTTCCCGGTTTCCACCCAGTTTTAAAAGAGTATCCTTAATTTCACCGGCTTCCAGGGGGTATGAAATTTCTGCATTTTTTATAACGGAGTCTTCTTTTTCCACTTTACTTTCACCTGGATACAGTTCAGCGAGAAGATCTTCCACCGCAGCTTCGTCAAGACTCCTCTTTTCCGCTGTCAGTATCAGTCGTTCACAAAAGTTTTCTACCTGAATCAAATTGCCTTTCCACGGATAATCAAGCAGTACTTTACAGGCTCCATTTGTCAGTACATGAAATCTGGAATAATGTTCACAGCAGTCCCTGATTGTTTCCCGGATCTTGAACTCTAAGTCTTCTTTCCGTTCTCTTAAAGGAGGAATGGTGACCGTCAATCCCTCAAGAAGATAATACAGTTCTTTCCGGAAATCTTTCTTTTTTACAAGCTCAGATAAAGGAAACGTGGCAGTCACCATGATTCTGACCTCCGCTCCGGCATACCGCTGCCCTTCTCTCCCAAGCCTGTGCTTATGACGGATCAGCTGGTAAAGCCTGTACTGGTTTGCCTTCGTTAAAGCCTGTATATCTTCGATCAGCAGGGACCCGCCCTTCGCCTGGGCAGCTGCGCCCTTATCTCCAAATATCATGTCATACTGCGCCTCTTCTCCCAGCCCGTCACAGGAGATGTTGACAAAGGGTCCTTCCTTATGAAGCCCTGCATTATGAATGCACTGAGCCAGAAGCTGCTTCTCTGTTCCCGGCTCACCGGTAATGAAAACAGCCTTTTCCGAAAGGGCATACAGCTTGGCAAGGCGCAGACAGTCCTGCATATTCTTTGATTCCTGAAAAAGATCTCCGAATTCACCCAGTGCTCCCGCTCCTCTTAACTGGCTTTTTCCCTTTAACTCCTGCCCCTTATGCTGTTTTCGCTTCATGCGGTGACAGGTGAGTATGGCTCCCTCCACCTTTTTTTCAATCACCACCGGCGCCACAATGGCAAACACAGAGGTCCGGCTGATCTCCATAAACAGAGAATAGGATTCTTTTCCGTATTCCAGCACCTGACGGAAGGGCTCGCCCAAAAGTTCGGGGAATACCTCACCTACAGGTCTTAAAAGGACTTCCTCCTTCTTTTTCTCCAGAATATCTTCCATGGTTGCGTTGATATCCACAATACTTCCAGACGCATCAAGCCTCGCCACTCCGTTAAAAGAATAATCCAGAAGCGTCTCGATCTGGGCAGCATTGCGTTTTTCCACGCTCATGGCATAATCAACACTTTCCGCCATGGACAAGGCGTTTCTCATGGAATCCTCTGTGTTTGACAAAAACAGGGAAGGGATACCAGTCTCACCTGCAATCCCCACAGCAGTATCCCCTCCAATAATCAAATCCACATTGTCACGGACTGCCTGCCTCGCCATATCCTCCAGCAGATCCCCTTTTTCTGCAAAATAAGTCCGCATTTCAATTCCGTAAATAATATCAAAATAAGACATGTCACAAAACATGTTTTTAAATCCCACCACGCCAAGAACCGGATTGTCCTTTTTTAGTATCTGCTTTGCCTTGCTCACTAACAGCGCCATCTCCTGGGCCGTTATGACGATTTCCACTACAGGAATATCGGTGTACTGCTTAATGAGAGAAGCCTGAAGACCTCTTGCGATGATGATAGAGGCACCGTTTGCAATGGACTGGCGGGCTTCAGAAACCGCATCCTCTGTTTTAATTACCCTCATTTCCCCGATCTCATGTTTTTTCTCCTGAAGAATGTTATGCGCCTGATAAATCATCTCTTCTCTGGAAACAAGCAACGCAATCTTTCCCATATGGATTCCTTCCTTCTGTTTGTCCTGTTTGGTTCATTTTACTATAAGTAAAAGACGGTGTCTATTTTCTTTCTGTTTTTATTATTATTCCCAGACATCATATCAAAAAACAGCCCCGAAACCATATAAAAACAGTTCCAGGGCTGTTGCCTATTCCAAAACTGACTCTTTTTCCAGAGCCATCATCTGTTCCATCCGTCCGATCCTTTCCTGCATTAACTCATGCCATATGGATTCATCCAAAAACGGATTAGACTCATCCGTGATCTGACTGATCAACGGGACAATTCCGACCTGATTTGTATGAGACGGAAGGCAAATGTCTACATGAAGCTGGTCAAGCTTCTTCAGTCCATCAATAAATTCCTGCTGTAAAGAAAGAGGCAGTCCATTCTCTATCAGGTATTTACGGGACAGGGTATTTAATCCCACACCGCCATGTATGGCACAGGTATAGATTTTTCCATTCTTATCTGTCACATCAAACATCATGGAAGTGCAGCCTGGAGTGTGTCCCGGGGTTGATATGGTATGTATGGTAATTTTGCCAAGTCTGACTGGCTCATCATCCGAATAGATCTTATCCGGCTCAATATCTCCGCAGGTAAATCCATCACTGAAAATAAGATCTTTCCTTTCTCTGACAATAAATAAATCTCTCTCTCCAAGATAGAGTTCTGCTCCAGTCAGCTCCTTTAAGGTTCTGGCCGCTCCTATATGATCGCCATGGGCATGAGTCAGAAGAATTTTTTTAATATCCATTGGATCAAATCCCAGCTGCCGGATATTCTCCAGCATCAGATAGCAGGTTTCATGCATGGCTGTATCAATGAGAATCAGTCCGTCACCCGTATCAATCAGATAGCAGGCTACCCAGTCATTCCCTGATACATAATAAACCCCGGGTGCCATTTTAAATGGCTCAAGATAGCTGACCCATGGAGTCCGGCAGCAGCGTTCCATAAGCTTATCTGGCGGAAGACTGGTTTTAGAAGTACTGTTTAGCGGCATTTCATATGCCTCCTTATTCTTGTTTATTGCGGAACCTACCCGCTAAAGTACGAATCACCGGCGAAAAGATACACAGAATTCCGATTATCATAAGAACACCGGATATTGGTCTGGTGAAAAACGCAGCTGCGCTCCCCGTATACTGAAAAGCCTTTAGCATATTGCTCTCCAGAGTCGGGCCCAGAATAAATGAAAGAATCAGCGGTGCTGTGGGTAGACCTCCATAGCTCATCAAAATACCGATTACGGCAAATATCAGCATCATGCCGCATTTGTATAAGCTTCCGGAATCCACATAAGCACTTACAAAGGAAATAACAATCAGTCCCGGATACATATAATGGTAAGGGACCTTCAAAATCAGAGGGAAAACCCGCATACCAAGGGCCTGTAAGACCAGAATCACAACAGCACATACTGCAACTGTGGCAAACATGAGATAAACCACGTTTCCGCTGTTTTTAAATACCATTGGCCCCATCTCCAGTCCATGAATGGTTAATGCTCCAATGAGCAGGGCGGTTGTAGAGTCTCCCGGGATTCCAAGCGCAGACATGGGAATCATGGCTCCTCCGATGGCCGCATTGTTCGATACCTCGGAAGCCCATATGCCATCCGGACATCCCTTACCGAATTTCTCCGGAGTCCTGGAAGCATTTTTAGCACTGGAATAAGCGACCAGGTTGGACAGGCCAGAGCCCATTCCAGGCAGAAACCCGATTCCAAGCCCAATTCCAAAGGAGCGAATAATATTTACAAACTGTTCCCGGATTTCTCCCATTGTGATCCCAAGACCCTTAATTGATTTTGTATCTACATCCGGAAGAGCTCCGAATCCTTTTCCATACTCTTCGATGATACGGGCGACTCCGAAGATACCGATCAGTACGATTGTCATTCCAAGTCCGCCCATTAAGTACATATTATCAAATACAAACCGTGGTTCCGCATCAATGGGGGAAAATCCGACTGACGCAAACAGCAGACCGACAGATGCAGAAGCCAAACCTTTAAACATATTCCCCTTTGAAATCGCAAGCACCATGGTAATTGCTACAAAACAAAGGGAGAAATACTCCCATGGTCCCAGTGCAAATGCAATATTTGCCACCTTCTGACTCAAAAGGGCACCTAAAACAGCGCTGAGAAAGGTTCCTATAAAAGATGCAACCATACCAATTGCCAGAGCCTTGCCGGCCTCACCCTTCTGCGCCATGGGATAACCATCAAAACAGGTTGCAACGGAAGAAGCAGATCCCGGAATCCCCAGAAGAACAGAACCAATAAAAGCACCGGAACATCCTCCTACCCAGAGCGCAATCAGAAATATAACTGCACTTCCGGCATTCATACTATAGGTCAAAGGCATGAAAAGCATTACTGCCAATGTACCGGAAAGGCCTGGTATGGCACCAAATATCAATCCCACAACGGTTGCCAGCATCATAAGCATGAGATTGAAAGGTGTAATTAACTGGCTGATAATATAAGGTAAAAATTCTGTCATATGCCCTCCTAACTAAACAACAGACCCGACGGCAAAGTCAGACCAAATGCATATACATAAATAAGGTAAATAATCACTGCCGTCAATACAGAGAACAGGATTCTCCCCTTTGTTGCAGAACTGCTTCCTTTTGCAAATAAAGTGGTCATGATATACAGAATCACAGGCGTTGCAATCAGGTAGCCAGCGACCAGCATTCCGGCAATATATCCTGCAATAATAAGAAAGACAGTTACCACTTTTAACCAGCCTTCTTTTGTTAAGTAAGAAGTTCCCTCTTTTTTGCTGACAACACTTTCAATAAATATTCCTAATCCGCAGACCACAAATCCAAACGCGGCTATGTCCGGGAGCATTCTTGGCCCGGGGTACGATGATGTGACAGGAATGGAAAATGTAGTTGTCATTAAGAAAACCACAATTCCCAGAATCACCAGAACCGCTCCGGTTATCTGATCTCTTTTCCCCTTCATGACGGACTCCTTTCTTGCATGATTATTTGTGTAACCCCAGCTGCTTCACTACATCATTAATTTGAACCTGTGAATCCTCTATTGTCTTGCGACCCTCATCAAAGCTTAAAAATTCCATTTCAAAACCTGCTGGTACTAAAGTTTTATTAACTTCTTCATTCTTTGCTGCCGCTGCATAATAGTCATGAATTTTTTCTGCCAGAGCCGGATCCATATCTTTTGGTCCAACGATTAAAGCATTAAACATCTGGAAATAAAAATCTACTCCCTGTTCGATAAAGCTTGGTACATCAGGCAGAACACTGCTGCGGCCTCCCTCTTTTGTATTTGATACAACAGCCAGAGCTCTCGCTTTTCCCGATTCTAAATACTGTTTAGCCTGATTGGCATTCACGAAACAGGCATCAATGCTCTTTCCTACCAGAGCAGTCAGCTTTTCTGTATCCGATCCGGCTTCCACATACTTCACCTCCACACCAGCTGCTTTAGCAAACAAACCCGTCTGGACATGAGTTGTTCCTCCCGTTTCAACGCCAAACATAATCTCTCCCGGTTTTTCTTTTGCTGCTGCTAACAGATCGTCCAGCTTCTGATATGGAGAATCAGCAGAAACGACCAATACATTATTAGCTTTGTCTTTCGGTACTGCCACACCAACTACCGTAAAATCAGAAGCAGCCGATTTGTTATATATTCCCGCTGCAGTCTTAATCAGCATAGTGATATGCCACTGAGTCAGAGTTGAACCATCCTTTTTACCGGCTGCCGTTTTTTCGCAGGCAACCACACCGCCGCCATCGGTATTATTAACAATTGTGATTGTGGAACCGGAATCTTTTGCTACCTGATTAGCAAGAGTTCTCGCCATAACATCCGTTCCGCCCCCCGCTTTTGCAGGGACCTGAATCTCCACATTTTTTGCCCATTCCCCTGACTTTACATTTGCAGAGCTGCATCCACTGAGTGAAGCTGCCATGATTCCTGCAAGTACGAACCCCAATACTCTTTTTTTCATATCCTTCTCTCCTTTTATAAGATTTTCACAGTTTTAAATAATATTTATTGAAAATTTTATTCAACATGATTATAATTGAATCGTACACTTATTACAACTTATTGATATTTATATTATTTCTTAAAAATTTTAAGATAAACAGGCGGGGTTTTATGGACTTACATCAAATTGAATATATCATTGCCATTGAACAGGAAGAAAGTATTTCTAAAGCTGCTGAAAAGCTTTTTCTCACCCAGTCAGCCTTAAACCAACAGCTGCTTCGGCTGGAAAAGGAGCTTGGAACACCTTTATTTGAACGCAGAAAGCACTGCATGATTCCAACATTTGCAGGGCGTTCTTATTTAGAAGCTGCTCACCAGATCGTAGATTTGAAAGAGAAAACGTACAAAATCATTCGGGACATCTCTGGAGAACGATGCGGGGAAATCTCTATTTCCTATACTCCGGAACAGGGATCCCTTATGTTTTCCAGCATTTATCCTCACTTTCACGCCAGATATCCGGATGTCACATTCCGAATCAAAGAAGCACGGGTTAAAAAGATGGAACAGCTTCTTCTTCAGAAAGAAGTTACCATGGCATCCCTCACCTATTACAACAATCATAAAAATCCTTTGCTGGAATATCTGGATATGGAAGAGGAATTTATGGTCCTGGGACTCCCGGCTACCCACCCATTGGCTCCTCTTGCCGGAGAAAAAAGCTTCGAGACACTTCCAATCATAGATTTAACACTGCTGCGCCAGGAAAGCTTTGCATTAATATCCAGAGAGACCAGAATGAGGGACATGATAGACCAGGTATTTGAATCCGCCGGCTTCCGCCCCAATATTCTATTTGAGTCCTCTACCACCAGAACTGTGGTCAATATGGTGAGGAACCAGGTATGTCCGGCATTCTTTCCACAGTCATATGTAGAGCCGGATTTACCTATCGTCTATTTCACCGTTCCTCCAAGACAATCCTGGATGCGGTGTATGGCTTATTTAAAAGGCTGCTATCTCACGGAACCGGAAAAGTATTTTATAGAACTTGCTACACTTTATACAAAAGGAAAGCTTTAAAAAAGGTACCCTCAATTTGAGAGCACCTTTTTTAGATCCTATTATGATATTGTGTTTTTCTGCCCGTCATTTATTGCAGCCGTTAACTTTCTTCTTATTACCACAGTCCCATAACCATTAATCCCGCCGCTGTCCGTTATATCTCCCATCAGCATGGTTCCCTGCAATAAATCCTCAAGCAGGGACTTCTCCAGTTTTACCTCATTACGGGAAAAATTCTGTACAAAAATATACTCGAACCCTGCAGACTCTCTGGAGGTTATTTCCAGTTCTTCCGGGATGGTTCCATTTAAAAGAGGCTTTATTCCAGCTTCTTCTGTAAGTTTGCGAAATATATCATCATAAAACTCCTGATCTGCATCCGAGCAGACATAGTAAGCCGTTCCCTTACCCCAGGAATTCTTTGTAAACACCGGATATCCCTGATAAAAATCATCCTCATAAACCATTAGAGCTTCTGCACCATTTAACTGAACCAGATCACAAAGGCAGCTGCATTCATACCGTTTTCCTTCCCCTACGGCCGGTACCATATGATTTACTTCCCCATCATACAGGGCATCTACTTCCTGACTGCGAAGACCCAGAATCTCTTTCAGCCCATAAGGTACACCGCCCAGGAAGCAGCGGTCCCCATCATCCACAATGCCAGACCAGTAAGTGGTCAAAAAACAGCCTCCGTTACCGACATACTGACTGATCTTCTCCTCCATGCCCTTTTGAAACAAATAAAGCATAGGAGCAGCAACCAGATCATATTTTTCAAGACTTTCATCCATGGTTATTACATCAACATTGATTCCCGTTTTTCGAATGGCGGAGTAAATTTTTGTACATACCTCATGATAGAAAAGTCCTTTGTTTCTGGGTCCCTGTGCATCTTCCAGTGCCCAGCGGTTTTCCACATCATATATAACAGCTGCTTTAGACCGTACAAAAGTACCGGCAATTTCTCTCAGCAAATCAAGCTCCCTGCCAACCGCCTTCACTTCCTGAAATACCCGGGTGTCATCTCCTCCGTAATGGTCAATCACGGCACCATGAAATTTTTCAGAGCTTCCCCTGCTTTGGCGAATCTGAAAATATAGGACGCTGTCCGATCCATGGGCAACGGCCTGAAGCCCCGCCAGTTTTAAAAGTCCCGGTTTTTTCAGCTTGCTGACTCCCTGCCAGTTGGTTGCACTTGGGCTGGATTCCATCAAAAGAAATGGTTTCATTTTTAAACTTCTCATAAAATCATGCTGTAAACCATTATCTCTGGCTGTAAGAATCTCCCTTTCTTTATACCACAGCGGATAGGAATCCCAGGAAACCACATCTACAGCAGTTGATAATTTATGATAATTCAGCCCTTTGTAATCATACATCAGATTTACAGTAGTGGGCTGTACTGCTCCTTCTTCCCGCAAAGCATCCACTTCCCATTTTGCAAAGTCTGCGGTCTGATCGGTTACAAAACGCTTCCAGTCCAGATTCAGTCCATGAACCATAGTCTCACCAATGGAGGACGGGCTTTCTATCTGGTCAAAGGATTGGTAGATATGGCTCCAGAATGCCGTACACCATCGGCGGTTCAATTCATCAATGGAATCATATTTCTTTTTCAGCCACAGGCGAAAGGCTTTCTGGCACAGGGCGCAGTGGCAGTCCCCTCCATATTCATTGGAGATATGCCACATAAGAATACCGGGATGGGAGGCAAACTGCCCCGCCAGTTCCTTATTGATCATCCTCACCTTTTCCCTGTATATGGGAGAAGTGAAGCAATGGTTATGCCGTCCGGAAAAAAGCTGCCTGCGCCCGGTATCATCCACCCGCAGCACCTCCGGATATTTGTCAGACAGCCATTTGGGACGGGCTCCGGAAGGTGTTCCCATAATGGTATAAATCCCATTCTCATAAAGTTCATCCACCCGCTCCTTCAGCCAGCCAAAATTATATCTCCCCTCTTCCGGCTCCAGAAAGGACCATGCAAACACCCCCATGGTCACTGTATTAATTCCTGCCTGTTTCATATAGTCTATATCCTGTTTGAGTATATCCGGACTCTGAAGCCACTGCTCCGGATAATAATCTCCTCCATACCAGATACCAGCATGTTTCATATTCATCTGTTCCTTTCCGAAAACAGGCGCAGCAGCCAGATTTCCCTTTCAGGATTCCGGTCACCACGCCTGTTTGTTCCCTTTTACTTATTTTACAGCCCCCGTAATACCTTCCGCAAAGCTTTTCTGCAGGAGGAAGAAAACGATCACTGTAGGAATGGTACACAACAGTACAGCAAGCATTAAGGTTCCGTAATCAGTCACATAACCTGATTTTAGGTTGGCCACCATCATAGGCATGGTAATGCTGCTGGCATCAGACATAATTACCTTGGGCCATAAGTAACTGTTCCATGCATTCATAAAAGTAATCGTCATTGCTGCTGCATAAGTGGAGCGCATGGTAGGCACAAACATGAGACAGAAAATCTGGAATTCATTTAACCCGTCAAGCCTTGCCGCCTCCATAATATCCACTGGAAAAGACCTGGCGCTCTGGCGGAACATCATAATTAAAAACGGAGTCGAAATACTGGGAAGAATAAACCCAAGTGTGCTGTTTAATAAATTCGCCCTGGAAAACATCTGATACAGGGGAATCATAATTGCAGCAAACGGAACCATCATTGCCAGTAAGATAATGCTCATGATCCGGTCTTTTGCCTTGTCATGAAAGATTTCAAAACCATATCCTGCTATGGAGCAGATGAACAGTGAAACCAGTGTCATGACAATGGAATATTTAAATGAATTTCCAAGTGCTGCCTCAACATTCTGGGAGGCAAACAGTTTTTTCGTATTGTTTAAAAGCTCCGTTCCAAATATCAGGGTTCCCCGTGATACAGCCACACTTTTGTTGGTAGCCGCAACCATCATCCAGTATAGAGGAAAAACAGAAAGTATGGAGACGACCGTTAAAAAGCCATATGCCAGAAACTTCTTTCCTTTAGTCACGTTTATCACCTACCTTCATCTGCAAAAATGCCAGAACTGCTACCAGGAACAGGATTAAGTAAGACATTGCTGCTGCATACCCAAAATTAGGTACATATTTAAACGATACATTGTAAATATAGTGTGACATGGTAATGGTAGCATTGGAAGGCCCGCCGTAAGTTAAGTTCACAGACTCATCAAACAGCTGCAGTGTGCCATTGGTTGACATAATCGCTGTCAGAAGAATCGTTGGCTTTAAAAGCGGTACCGTAATTCCCCAGAAAGACTGAATGGGAGAAGCTCCGTCAATTTTTGCAGACTCATAAATGGAATACTCAATATTCTGCAGACCGGACAGGTAAAAAACCATGTTATAGCCGGTCCATCTCCAGATCAGTGCAAGAATAATCACGATTCTGGCGCTGTTTGGATGGCCAAGAAAATTATATCCGGTTGACAAAAATCCAAGTTTTATGAGAACGGTATTCACCAGCCCATCCACCGCAAACAGGGAGCGGAAGATTACCGCATAGGACACCAGGGAGGTAGCACATGGCAGAAAAATCGCCGTACGGAACAATCCCTTAAACCGAAGATCTTTATTATTGAGCAAAGAGGCCAGGATCAGGGCCAGAATCAGCATGATCGGAACCTGTATGATCAGATAAATAAAATTGTTTTTTAAAGCCTGCATGAATACAGGATCCTGAAACATTCTGACATAATTGGTTACGCCGGTCCATTTTAAGTTGGCCCCCGCCCCTGTTTTAAATGAAAGGAACAGCGCCTGAATCATAGGCAGAAAGCTCATGACTGCGATAAATAAAACCGCCGGAGTTAAAAATGCCCAGCCCGCCAGGCTCTGCTTCTGGCCTAATGACAACCTTTTCTTTGAATTGTCCACTGGTAATGCCTCCTCCCTGACTAACTATTTACCCATTGCGAAGTTAACCGTATCCTCTGCAGTTTTAATTTCTGCCTCAATATCTGCTCCCCCAACCACGTTGGTAATTGCAGTTGCCACTGCATCACGGGCCTCATAATAATAAACACCGGTATTGTTGGAAGGAATCTTTGATGCAAAATCGGTAATTGTGGAATAAACCGGCGCTCCGCCGAAAAATTCCTGTGGCTCTCCATAGACCTTGCTCTGTGCAGCCGGTAAATAAGTGGAAAGAGCACCGGACTTAGGAAGAATGGTCTCATAGAAGGAAGTGCTTCCTGCAAATGTCTTAGCCATAAAATCATAAGCCAGATCCGGATTCTTGCATGCAGAGGTTACTGCCCAGCTGGAACCTCCGTTATTGGAATAATTGGTAGCTCCATCAACCCCTTCTAACTTAGGCATGTTGGTAATTGCCCACTTTCCGGACTGATCCTCAGCTGTCTGAATGCTCGCCATGATCCAGCATCCATTAATGGTTCCGCCTACGGTACTGTTGGTAAGAGTTCCCACATACTGATCCCAGTCATTCACCTCAATCAGCACGCCGCTTTTTACAAGAGAAGCATAGGTTTCCATAACCTTTTTCAGTTTATCATTTCCAACCATGCTGGGTTTTCCTTCTTTATCAAACAGACTGCCGCCTGCAGACTGAAGCATCATCATGATTAAATCTGATTCTCCTGCCTGGCAGGATAAAAGAGGTTTTCCGGTCTTGGCTAATATGTCTTCTCCCATCTGCTGGTACTTGCTCCACGTAATATCCTTGAAATCATCAACTTTATATCCAGCCTGTTCCAATACATCGGTGCGGTAGCAGGCAACTACGGCTCCGTTATCAAACGGTACTCCGTAATTTTTTCCGTTTACTACGGAATACGCTGTTTTTGCTTTCGCAAACTGGGTAAAGTCAATTCCGCTTCCTGATAAATCCTTAAACGCCTCCGGATAGGTTAATACATTCTTCTGAAATGCATTGTCCTGCAAAAGAACAATATCAGGAAGTGTATCCAGTTTGCCGGAGGTGGCAGCTGTCGTCAGTTTGGTCTGAATATCGGCCCAGGGTGTCTCCACTACGTTCAGTTTAAAATCAGGATGGTCTTTCTGGTAAACCTTGGCCGCCTCATTCATGGCATAAATATTAAATGCCGGATCCCAGCACCAGACAGTCAGTTCATTACCACCTTTGGCTCCTCCTTCTTTTCCTCCGTCAGATGCCTGTCCGGCTGTTCCTGAATTTCCGCATGCAGTTAAGGAAGCAACCATGGCTCCTGCAAGTAAGAGTGATACGATTTTCTTCTTCATAGCAAAACTCCTCCTCTTTCATAAAAAAAATTGGCTTATGAGATCAATTTCTTTTGAATATAATCCCATTATACCAATTCTTTTTTTGAAAACTTTTTATATTCAATTATAAAATGCGCAAATTCAATCATTTCAATCTGTATTACCAACCTTTTTGCGCACTGATCCTGCAGTAAAGCAGCTTGCTCTCGTAATTTTCTGCCGATCTTTTCCATTGATAAGGAGAAATATTCAGGACTTTTTTAAAATTCCTGTTAAAGGAGGAAATTGAGAAAAATCCCACGGCTACAGCTACCTCCTCCATGGATTTCTCCGTTTTTTTCAATAGCTCGCAGGCATACTGAATCCGGATTAAATTGATATAATCAACCGGCTTCATATCCATGCTCTCTTCAAAAACACGGCGAAAATGGCTCTCACTCATACTGGAAGCCTCTGCCAGCTGACTGATCTTGATCTCACGCATATAGTGATCCGCCACATAATCCAGAGCGCCCGATATGACTGCTCTGTGTGTCCTTTTTCTCATAATCCGTTCTTCGTCATCAGACAGCCGTAAAAACTCTGCCAGACACGCACGAAGCAGGCCGCTGATGCAGTCTTTGTAGTAAGGTTTCTTCCGCCGTGCTTCTTCCATAACACCCAGGATAAGTCTGGTAAGTCCGGGATTTTCCTCTCCCGGCAGAAGATATCCTACCCTTTGAATCCTTTTTAACAGTTTTTTTTGAAACATGGGATCATAACGGTCCATCTCTGAAACAATCTTTTCTAAATCAACATACATCCACTCCCAGTAGCTTTTGGTACCTTTTTCACTATTGGTAGTGTGGGGAAGTCTGGGGGGTACAAGCATAATTGTTCCAGGTGAAAAACAGATATGCTCCTGACCAAGAATTACTTCCCCTGTGCCCCAATGGCAGTAACCGATTTCCATCAGGTTATGAAAGTGAAGGCACTTAATCTCTTTTCCATATTCCCGGATCCAGTCTTCCCCCAAAAGTGCCAGAACCGGCTCATCCTCCCCGATTTCATAATAACGAAACTCCACCTTTTCCCTTTGTTTTGCCACAATCTCCTTCTCTCCTTTAGCACCTGTATCAAAAAAAGCATTCCCTGCCGGAATATAATTACATACATTCCGGCAGAGACTGCTCTTTATTTCAATCTTATCACCTTACCCTGTAAAATCAGATTACCAGTGTCGGCGGAGTATACACTCTGGCCGCCAGCTCCGTATCAAGGAGATAAAGTCCCTTTGCATCGCTGCCGAACAAATCGTATCTCTTAATGATCTCATCCGTATTCTTTTCCTCTTCACTCTGTTCCTTCACGAACCAGTCAAGAAACTGCATGGTACGGAAATCCTTTAATTCATAAGCTGCTCCGTAAATATCGTGAATGGCTGCCGTCACGTTTATCTCATGTTCAAACGCTTCCATGGCTGGCTGACGGAAATCGGTGAAAGCAAAGGAAGGGGCCTTAACATCCGAAAGAACGATCTTTTCCCCATTCTGAAGGAGATAATCCATGAAAAGCATGGCATGGTCCCGCTCCTCCTGAGTCTGTATTTTAAACCAGTTTGCAAACCCGTTTAAATTCTGGTCAGCATAATAGTTTGATATATCCAGATATACATATGCGGAGTAAAGTTCGAAATTAATCTGTTTGTTTATCTTAGCAACAATCTCTTTGTTAAGCATAATCTTAATCCTCCTTTATCATATAAAAATCATTTTAACAAACAAGGTTGTCCAATATTTAATAATAATTTAGTTACTATCCAATATCTCAACTTGTTTATTGCTATATTCTAACATTTTTAATAAAATTTTTCAATATGATATACAAAAAAAAGCGAAAGTCAGGCAGTCAGACAAACTGACTCCCCGGCTTCCGCCTGATATTTTACTATTTTTCTTTCCTCTTCTCCCACATAGCCCAAAGAGTTCCTGCCACACAGATTGATGAATAGCAGCCAGTCAGGATACCAAAGAACATCGGAAGTGAGAATTCCATGATGGATTCAATATGGAAATAAACAGAAGCCACCATAAGAATTAAAACACAGATTCCCGTTGTAAAGGATGTATTGATGGACCTTCCCAGTGTCTGGGTGGTGCTTATGTTAACCAGTGTATCTACCGGCATTTTTAAATCATGCTTTCTGTTCTCCCGGATTCTGTCATATACCACAATGGTATCATTAATAGAGTAACCAATTATCGTTAACACAACAGCAACAAACGCATCATTTAATGGAATCTGGAACAACACAAATGCAAATAATACCACAATCACATCATGAACCAAAGCAATCATCGCCGTTATACCAGCAGAAAGACCGGATATAACGGAAAAACGAATCCACACATATACAACAATAAAGATCAGTGACAGAACAATGGCTGTTGCCGCATTCCTGAGTGCCTTTGCTCCAATATAAGGTTCTACCACAAAAGTCTCTGAAAGACTGGCATCATTTTTTCCAATGGTACTGTTGATTGTATCAGTTATGGTCTTCTGATCCTCTGGTGAGATACCTGCATTTCCTGCAAGCGTAACAGACAGCCGCTTTAACCCGGTCATATTATCTTCCTTTATCTGAACCGTTACCGGACGTTTTGTCTCTTTTTCGATCGCCTCCTGAATTTTACCGGTATCCGCCTGCTCAGAAACGGAATAAGACAGAACCGCACCGCCTTTAAACTGGGTATCCAGCTTCACTCCATAGAAGACGCATCCAGCAATTCCGGACAAAATAACTAATCCTGAAATAATAGCAAACAAATACTTTTTCTGATAGAAAGGAATCACCTTCTTATCTTTTCTGATTCTAAACCACTTCTCATTTCTCCAGAAATCAGACTGAATCAGTGACAGAATCAGCTGCCTGGATACGGAAACTCCAATCAGAAGATTTACAATCATGCCGACCAGCAGGGTATAACCAAAGCTCAACATCGTTCCTGATCCAAAGATCATTAAAATCACAGCTACGATTGCAGTCGTCACATTTCCATCCAGTACAGACGAAAAAGCGTTTTTATAGCCGGAAACGACAGCTCCCTTTACAGATGATCCCTTCTTCAGTTCATCTGAAATACGTTCTGAAATAATAATATTCGTATCCACTGCCATACCCAGAGTCAGGATAATTCCTGCAATTCCCGGAAGAGTCAGGGTGTACTGGGGTACAGAGACTGCCAGCATCTGTATCACCATCTGCAGAAGCAGCGTAATACATGCAACCACTCCGGGCATTTTGTAAAAGACAATCATAAACAGACAGATTACGAAAAATGCAGCCAGTCCGGCATATACCATGATTGTCAGAGCATTGTTTCCAAGTGATGGGCTAATGGTAGAAAAGTTGGTTGTTTTTAAAGAGAAGGGAAGTGCACCGGCGTTGATTTTCTCGGCCAGAGCCTTTGCTTCCTCATAGGTCTTCATACCGGTGATTACCGCCTGGCCTCCTGATATCTGATTCTGCACCGTAGGATTGGATATCAGATTATTATCCATATAAATTCCGATTCTTTTTCCGATCAGTTTTCCCGTAGCATCTTCAAACAGCTTTGATCCATTGCTGTTAAAACTGAGGGCTACTACATATGTCTTGATTCCATTGGATGTATTTGTCTGGGGACTGGCTTTCTCTACATCCTTTCCCTGAATTAAAACCGCTCCATCCGGGTCTTTAAATGTCAGCTCAGCCATCTCACCTAATTCTGATATGGCATCTTCCGGGTTAAAATCTGTTTCTCCTGATTTCCAGGGGAACTGTACAATGATATACCCTGCATCCTTGTCCACAGTCACTTCACGGTCCGCAATGTTCTGGCTGTCCATACGGCTCTCGATTACCTCTCTGGCCGACTCAAGCTCCTGCGCAGTTGGCTTGCGGTCTAAGTTCTGAGGTTCAAAAATAGCTTCTACGCCTCCCCGGATATCAATTCCAAACCGCATATCAAAGATTCCCTTAATACTTTCTCCCGCTCCAAATACAGCAACATAAACAAACGCTGCAATGATCAGAAATATCGCAGCAAGCATTTTCTTTCCTGGCTTCATAAGTTTTCCTCATTTTCTATTTAATTTTCAATCTGCCATAACCTGCCTGCTGCGCCTTTCTCTCCGTCTGAATTATGAATGTAGCGTATCACAAACATTCGGCTTATATATCCCTCCTGCGAAAGGACGGCGCGAAGCGGCCATAAAGCAAAAGGAATTATTAAGAAAAATGTCTTTAAACATATATAATTAAGGGCTAAGCTTTTAAAGGATGAACGTCTGGCGATGTTAAGTAATACATCACCCACAGTTTCCTCTTCCAGCACATCCTTTGGTTCAATCATACCATCATATTTTTTATGGTACAGGTTATCACTGGAAATAGAGCCTGCAGAAAAAAAGCCAGGGTGACCGATTCCCTTTACCACTTCAACTGTATTCAGTTGTGTAACCAGTACTGCCACGCAGAACAGGCATGCCAGTACCAGGCGGATTATCCCGGACCGTTTCCTCCCGATTTCCAATGTAACTCCTCCTGCTGCGGTTGTTTTTCCCATTCCCGCAAACTTCATGATTCTTGTTGCATTGTATCACATAATGATAAAAAAGCAACGTTAATATACCCCTATGGTAATAATTTCTTCAGCAGCCGTTCAAGCTGCTCCCTTTCCTCTTCATTTAAGCGGGACAGCACTTGTCTGTCTCCTTCTTTTATGGATTCTTCTGCTGTTTTTAATCCTTTCTCCGACAGGGAATACCAGTGTACCCCCTCAGGATCCTTCTTTCTTGTAATGTATTCTTTTTTATCAAGCTTTTCCAGACATTCCATCAGTTTATCACCATGAATGCCTGTATCTGCTTCCAGTTCCATCACCGTCTTCTGATCCGCCAGAAACAATGCTCCCATTACAAGTCCTCTGATTTGCTTTCCGCCAGGCCCATGCTCCTTCCGGCCAAACAGGCGGTCAAAACCAATTTTATAAGAAAGAAGAATTCTGTTGTAAGACGGTTCATATGTTTCCGTTTGCTGCCGGATTGCAGCTTCTTTGCTTTTTATTGATTTGGCATAGACCTTTCCTTTGCTGCAGTGAAGATCAGAGATCGGACAATGCCGTTTGCAGCAGGGGCAATGAAGACTATCTGATTTTTTATCACCCATAACTATTTTCCTCCTATGTCATAATAAACGAAAGGGCATATACCAACGTATATACCCCTGACTTCATTATATTCCTCCATAGATCCAATGTCAACGATCCCATGGACAATCGTTCCATTTAAAACTCCAGAACAAGAACCTCATATCCCTTTAATAAAAGCTTCGTCCCATTCCCCCCGGCTGTATGGTAATTGTGAAGCAGAATGTTTTTATATGGTTTTTCCAGCTCAATTTCCTGCTCAGCCATTTTAAAGTTTCCTATAACAAGAATTCTTTGATTATTTCCCGTTCTAAAATAAGCCATTACTCTTTCTTTTTCTGTATAAGCTGGTGTAAACTGACCGTATACAAAGGTATCCCTGTATCCCTCAGCCTTTCTTAGTGCAATCAGTTTTTTATAATAGCAAAAAACGGAGTCAGGATCTGCAGACTGGCGCTGTAAATGAATGGTTTGATAATCCGGACTGACCATAAGCCACGGAGTTCCTTTAGTAAACCCGGCGTTTTCACTGTCATCCCACTGGAAGGGGACCCTGGCATTATCCCGGCTGTAACGTCTTACAGCTTCAAAAGCCTGTTCTTCTGACAGACCGTTCCTCAGTGCCACCCGGTATTCCTCCAAAGTGGAAACATCGTCAAACTGGCTGATGCTGTCAAAGGGAACGTTTTCCATGCCTATTTCCTGTCCCTGATAGAGAAAGGGAATTCCTTTTAAAAGAAAATAAAGGGTTGCAAGCATCTTCTTTGCTGCATCGGAACATTCTCCCTCCGGAATATATCTGCTCACACCCCTTGGTTCATCGTGATTTTCTATAATATTAGAAAGAAAACCGATTCCTTCCGCCCTCTTCTGACTGTCAAAGCAGCATTTTCTGTAATCATCCGGTGTAACCGGCTGATTGTCATACCAGCCTTTTTCACTGGCGCCGAACACAGTCTGACTGAAATCAAAGATGGAAGAAAAACATCCGTCTTCCCCTATGAAATCATTCAGCTCTTCCTTTTTTTCATTAAATACCTCTCCAACGGTAAATGCGTTGTATTTTTTAAAGGTTGCATCCCGCATCTCCTTCAGAAAATCCATGACTCCTTCATTCTCTTTTAACATCAGCCTGCAGTCCGCCAGTCCATCTTCCCGATCCGGCGCATAATCATGAAAAGGAAGTGCCTTTTTAATATTCATGATGGCGTCGATCCGAAATCCCGCAATACCTTTCTCCAGCCACCAGTTGATCATATCGTAGATTGCTCCCCGTACAACCGGATTTTCCCAGTTTAGATCCGGCTGCTTTTTATGAAAAAGATGAAGGTAATACAGGTTGGTATCTCCAATCCGTTCCCATGCACTTCCTCCAAAGTAAGACCGGATATTGGTAGGCTCTTTCCCATCTCTTCCTTCCCTGATATAAAAATACTTACCATACTCCCCTTCCGGTTCCTTAAGAGCCTTCTGAAACCATTCATGTTCATCGGAACAATGGTTCACCACCAGATCAAGTAAGATAGAAAGATTCCTTTTCTTCGCCTCGGCAATCAGCTCTGTTAAATCCTCCATCTTGCCGAATCTGGGATCGATTTTATAATAATCAGAAATATCATATCCCTGATCTGCGAAGGGAGACTGATAGATAGGAGAAAGCCATATGATATCAATTCCAAGCTCCTTTAAATAATCCAGCTTTGAAATCACGCCTCTCAAGTCCCCGATTCCGTCACCATTGGTATCGCAAAAACTTTTCGGATAGATCTGATAGGCCACCTTATCATGCCACCATTGTTTATTCATTTCATATTTCTCCATTCAGTTTTTTTCCTTCCCCAGATAATAGGCTGCCGCCTCATAAGGAAGCAGTCTGCCCCGCCTTTCAGAGGAAGGATCATCATAGTTATCAATGAGGCACTTTGCATCCTCTCTTAAAAATTCTTCCGGTAAAGATACGGCTGCCTCCTCATCAGAAAAATTACAGAGCACAAGCAGCCTCTCACTCTGCAGACTTCGGATGTAGGCAAATACCCTGGTATCCTCTTTCATAATCAACTGGTAGCTTCCATATACAATTATTTCATATTTCTTTCTCAGCTCTATCAGCTTTCTGTAATAATGAAATACGGAATTCTCATCAGCCAGTTCCTTTTTTGCATTGATTTCAGTATTATTGGGATTGACAGATATCCAGGGTACTGAAACGGTGAATCCGGCAGAAGGTCCATCGTCCCACTGCATGGGAGTTCTTGCATGATCCCTGCTTTTGCACCGTAAATAGCTCATCATCTTTTCATGGGAGACCAGCCCTTTCCCAGTAAGTTCCCCATAGGCATTCAGACTTTCGATATCTCTGAACTGGGTTAACTCTGTAAATGGGAAATTGGTCATCCCCAGCTCTTCTCCCTGATAGATATAAGGAGTCCCCCTCATCATATGAAGGCAGGTTGCCAGCATCTTGGCGGAAACTTCTCTGTAACGGCTGCTGTCATTACCAAAGCGGGATACAGCTCTTGGCTGGTCATGATTATCCCAGTATAAACTGTTCCAGGCATCTTCTCCCAGCTCCTCCTGCCATCTGGAAAGAATCTTTTTTAACCGCAGCAGATCCGGCTTTTTATCCGTCCACTTTAACAGTTCTCCGTCTCCCTCCACATGTTCAAAATGAAACACCATGTTTAACTCATGTTCTTCTGCTCCCGCATATTTTCTGGCTTCCTCCACAGTAACCCCGGCAGTCTCACCTACCGTCATCAGATCATATTGAGACAAAACCTTTTCATTCATCTCCTTTAAATAGGTATGAACCATAGGTCCATGAACTGCGTAAGGTGAGAAATCACCGTAAAGTCCTTCCTTTACTTCCCCGTCCGGAAATGCCTGATTCTTGGATATCATACTGATCACATCCATGCGGAAACCATCGATTCCTTTCCTGCACCACCAGTCCATCATCTCAAAGACTTCCCTTCGGACAGTCTCATTTTCCCAGTTTAAGTCCGGCTGCTTAGGCGAAAACAAATGGAGGTAATACATGCCGGTTTTCTCATCCAGTTTCCATGCAGAACCGCCAAAGCAGGCTCCCCAGTTATTCGGCGGCACTCCCTCTTTTTTTCCCTCTCTCCAGATATAATAATCCCGGTAAGGATTCTCCCTGCTTTTCCGGCTCTCCAAAAACCATGGATGCTCATCAGAGGTGTGATTCACCACCAGATCCATAATAATACGAATCCCGTTTTCATGGGCTTCTTTTAAAAGATCATCAAAATCTTTCATGGTTCCGAACTCATCCATAATCATTTTGTAATCACTGATGTCATATCCATTATCATCATTAGGGGATTGATAAATGGGTGAAAGCCAGATCACATCAATTCCCAACAGTTTTAAATATGGGAGCTTCTCTCTGATCCCGTTTAAGTCTCCGATTCCATCCCCGTTGCTGTCTTTAAAGCTTCTGGGATAGATCTGATATACCACTGCCTCTTTCCACCATTTTCGTTCCATAGCAGACTCCTTTCCATTATTTGATTGCCCCTTCTACCATTCCCTGTATGATCTGCCTCTGGGCGCATAAAAACAGAATAACGATGGGAATCATGGCCAGAAATGCTGCCGCCAGGATTAAATCCCACTGCTTGACATAGGAACCTACAAAGCTGCTCACTGCAACAGGCAGGGTTTTGATTCTTCCATTCAGCCCCAGCATCAGCGACGGAAGGAGATAGTCGTTCCAGATCCAGATTCCGTTGAGAATCAGCACCGTCATCTGCACAGGCTTTAACAGCGGAAACACGATCTGAAAGAATGTATTCTCAGGACTGCAGCCATCAATCCAGGCCGCTTCCTCCAGTTCCTTTGGAATTCCTTTTATAAATCCATGAAGAATAAACACAGATAAGGATCCTCCAAATCCCAGATAAGCGGTGATGATTCCTGTGTAACTGCTTAACAGGGGAATCCCTGTAAATTCGGACACTTTACGAAACGTAGACAGAAGGGGCAGCATCACCACCTGAAACGGTATGACCATGGATGCCACAAACATCATGAAAATCACCTGTGACCATTTTGTCTTATTTCGGACCAGCACCCATGCCGCCATACTGGAAAATAAGGTCAGCAGAATCAGGCTGACTGCGGTTATGTACAATGAACTTCCAAAAGATCTCCAATAGCTGAAGTTCTGATTGCCGATTACATTTTTTAAATTGACCAGTAGCTGCCCCCAGTCTGAGGGCGGTGCAATGGGACTGATCACAATATCCGCACTTTTTTTGGCCGCATTGAATATTACCAGGATAAAGGGAGACAGCACGATAAGAGACAGAATCAAACCGATCAGCTCCGGAATAAGCCGTTTTGACTGCCCTGCGTCCCATGTAATCCTTTTCCGCCCATGAGTTTCTCTCATAATTCCACCTCCCTCTTCTTACTGATGGATACCTGGGTAAGAGATACCACCGCCAGAATGAGGAAGAACACCACCGCTTTTGTCTGCCCCTCCGCATATCTGTTTCTGGCAATAGCCGTATTATATATATTAAGAGCCAGGAACTCGGTGGAAGCCACCGCTTTTGCTCCCAGAATCCGGCTGGGTGCCCCGTTTGTAATGGCATAATTTAAATCAAACTGCTTAAAGGAATTGACAAGGGTGAGGAAAATACACACCGTAAAGGTATTGGCAATCATGGGCAGTTTGATGTGTAAGAGAGTTTTTAACGCCCCCGCCCCATCAACAGCGGACGCTTCTAAAATGTCTCTTGGAACTCCCTGAAGTCCGGTGACATAGATCATCATAATATACCCGGCATACTGCCATGTGCTCACAATCAGAATTGCAAAGAAAGCCAGATTGGGATTCGTCAGCATGGAAACACTTCCTGCGATCAGGCTTGTAAATACTTTATTAAATATAAACTGCCAGACATATCCAAGGACAATACCGCCGATTAAATTAGGAAGAAAGAATGAGGCCCTGTAAAAATTTCTTCCCTTTACCCCGGAGGTACATAAAAGAGCAAGAAAGAATGCCGCAAAATTAACCGAAACCATATTAAAAACCGTAAATAAGAATGTAATAAGCAGCGAATATAAATAATCCGGGGCATGAAACATCTGTGCATAATTCTTAAGCCCTATAAACTGGGTAAACCGGATCCCGTTCCAGTCTGTAAACGAATAAAAAATACCGAACAGAAACGGGATCAGAACAGTTATGAAGAAAGCTCCTGTAAGGGGCAGCAGAAACAAACCGTTTACAATCGCCCGGTGTTTTCTTCCCGGTAACAGATAAAGACTGGCGATGACCAATATCAGTCCCCCTGCAAGCAACGGACCCCTTCCCCAGAATTCCCGGTAGTAAAAATCTGAATACAGCCCGCAGCAGACCAATACTGCACCCACTGCCGCCGGCAGAATTGAACTTATCTTTTTTGCTTTTCCCTCCATACGCTTTCTCCTTTATCTCTGCCTTCACGTTTCCATATGGATACGGGCGGCTGTTTAGCCGCCCTGCCCAGTTATTTTTTCACATAGTCTGCAATGGCTGTCTGCATCATATTCACGAATCCGTCCTTGTCAATCTCCCCTTTTGCATACAGTTCAAACACAGCACCTGTTGCATTCATGGAGATTCCTTCCGGCATCTTCGTCCATTCCCAGGAATAGGTGTTGCCTGCATCCACATAAGTTTTTAAGCTCATAGCCAAAGGTGTCTTAGGGCTTACCTTACAGGTGGTATAAGGAGAAATCATTCCGCAGTCACTTACCAGACACTCCTGTCCTTCGTCAGACAGAGCAAGCTCTTTTAAAAAGGCCTTGCATGCATCAATATTGGTTCCTTTGTTATAAACAGCCCACCAGGACGGACAATCTGCAAGAACCCCCTTCATCTCTTCCTTTGTAAATGCAAGAGGAGCTATTCCACAGTCAAATTTCACATCATAATCAGGAAGAGACGGATCAATCCAGTTACCCTGAGTGATAAACGCGGTCTTTCCCTTTGCCCACAAAGCCAGCTGATCGTCATAGGTTCCGGATATCAGGGTATTCTTATCCGAGTAATCAAACAGAAGTTTCATAAAATCTGCAAACTGTCCCAGACGTTCTGCGTCCGTCTTTCCGGATTTTAACTGATCAATATAAGTGGTATCGCCTCTCTTTAACCCGCCTGATAAATAGTAGCCAAACAGATGGTTTCCTGTTGACCAGTACATCTGACCGGATTCAGCGGCAACCGAGCATACAGCGGTCAGTCCCAGCTCATCCTTCTTCTGATCAATGGTCTCAAAGGCTTTTTTAAACGCGTCATAGCTTGTGAGAGAAGCGGGATCTATCCCTGCTTTCTCAAGAACGTCCTTATTATATGTAATGCCATAGCCCTCTACTGCGTAAGGAAAACCTACCGTTTTTCCATCTTCTGATTTAAAACCGAATTCTGTTTTGGAGGTCCACTCTTCTCCGCTTAAATCTGCCATATAATCCTTCCAGGTCTGATAATCCCCTTCGCCCCCGAATACGAATAAATCCGGCATATTGCCTGCAGCCAGATATCCCTTCATGGTGCCATTGATGTCAACTCCGCCTCCAAGAGACTCAATCACAACCTCCTGACCGGTCTTCTCCTGATACTTTTTGGCAAACGCCTTTAACGGCTCGTCGATCTCGATTTTTCCGTTGACAATCCGAATTGCCTGCCCCCCAGACTTAGCCGGGCTCTGACTCTCGCTCTTGCTGTCTGCGGACTGGCTTCCTGCGGAGGATGCCGCAGTTCCATCTGACTGTGAGGTCTTCCCACAACCTGCAAGTGACAAAACTGCCGCTGCTCCCGCCAATGCCATAACCCATAAGTATTTCTTCATAATTCGCCCTCCATTATAAAATATGCTGTCAAAATGTGATATTTTAATAAATGTATTGTAACTTATGCGCATAAGTTCTATATACAGTATATTAGCACTTTATGGATGATATAACAAGAGTTTTTTGATTCATTTTTTAAGTTATTTTTATAACAAAAAAAGCTGCTTTGGGCTGTACTCAATGAAAAAGATGTACAATACCAAGCACCTGAATAGAGAAAACGGCGGTTTTGAAAACCGCCGTTCATTGATGATACATTGCCAGGTTGACCCGGAGTTCAGTTTCTTCTGATTGCTATTTCATCACCGCTGACCGCAATTGCTTCATGATTGCTAATGGGAGACAGGTTTAATACGGATGAATAGGTGTCCACTATTTTCTGCCCGATTTTCTTAAAAGGTGAATTGGTATAGTGGGGAACCGTATAAAAATCCACCAAGCCTAATGCATCAAAATTTTCTAAGTCAGGCGCTTTTTCTGCTGAATCCATTCCTTTCGCATATTCAATGTTTGCAGATGCAACCATTGCCCCGGCAGATTCGCCGATATACAGTTTTCCGGCATTAACTTCATCAATAATTATTTGATCTGCACCGCTTCTTTTCAATTCCTGCAACAAGAAGAATGTGTTGCCCCCTGTCACATAAATAAAATCGTTGTTTTTTATTTTGGCGGTAATTTCAGCAGTTGGAGTGGTTGATATATCCAACTCCTCAATAATCAGCCCCATCTTTTCAAGGGCCTTTCTTCCTTCCTTCACATAAAATACAACCTTTTCCGTTTTGCTTGCAGTGGGAATAAAGGTGACGGTTTTTCCGTTTGGATCTTTCTCAAAGTCTGCAAATATGTCAGCTACATCCCTAAAGGATGATGCCAAAAATAATTTTTTCATAAATCATTTAATCCTTTCTTTATGATCTTGAATCCAGTATAATCTATAATGGTGTCAATTAGTGAAACCATTTAATCAAAAAGAGGAAATGCCATGAATAAATCCCAGCGGCTTAATGATATGATGATATACCTCAATAATAAAAAGTCATTTAACCTCAAAAACATCATGGATCGATACTCCATATCCAAAAGTACAGCACTTCGGGATATTCAGTCCTTAGAAGAAATAGGTATGCCAATTTACTCCACATCTGGACGAAATGGCTACTATGGTATTCTTCCCAACCGTCTGCTATCGCCCATTGTCTTTACCATTGATGAGGTTCATGCTTTGTACTTTGCCATGCAGACCCTAAACGCTTATCAATCCACCCCGTTCCACCTGAATGTTAAAAAACTAAAGCAAAAGTTTGAAGGGTGCATATCAGAAGAACGAATACAAAAGCTGCGGAGAATGGAATTGATTTTTAGCTTGGGAAGTTACCAAAATAAAAATGAATGCAGCTGTTTAGAGGACATTTTGAACATGGCCGTTGAGGAAAGAGTGTGCGAAGTAACCTACCAAAAGAAAGAGATTATAAATCAGTATTACGTTCAGTTTTTTGACATAACCTCTGCCTATGGACAATGGTATGCTACCGCCTACAATTTTCAGACAAAAAGACCGCAAGTATTCCGATGCGATAAAATCTATTCTGTAAATTCCTGTGATCAATATTTGCCCAAGCCGCTTTCTGAATTGCTTATTCCAGTGAAAGAGATGTTCAGAGAGAAAGGTGCTGTTGACTTTGAAGTTGGGATTTCTGCAAGAGGTGCGGATATATTCTATAAGGAACATTATCCGTCTATGGAGCTGTTCCATGAAAATGGGAAGAATTATATAAGAGGCTTTTATAACAAAGGGGAAGAAACTTTTATCGCAAATTATTTTATTGCCTACGGTGAAAATATTTTATCGATTCAACCGAATCGCTTGAAGATGCTGGTTTTGGAACAATTGGAAACGATAAAAAGCCACCTGCAAAAGAATTCCCCTGAATGAGACGTCAAAGAAAAAGGGATCGGTCAATTTGATCGATCCCCCCTATTCCACTGCTCAACCTTTCGGTACTCATTTGTCAGATACAGGAAAACCTACATTTTTCTCACGGAAGAACGCTCCACGATAAAGACAGGAAGCTGTTCCAAATTTGCTCCATAATCCTCTTCGTTAATGATATGAAACAGCTTCTCCACCGTAATCCGGCTTTTTTCCGTTACATCCTGATGAACGGTTGTCAGTGCAGGCCTCACCAGACGGCTGCAGACATTATCATCAAATCCCACAATGGAAAGCTCTTGGGGAATTTTCATCCCCCGGTCCTTTAAATCATTTAAAATAAAAGCAGCATAATAATCCGATGCGCAGATAAAGGCGGTAAAGTCCCTTGCCCTCTCATAAGCCTGGGATAAAATAAGGGACAAATCAGCACCGCTTGGTTTCAGCCTGATAAAGTTGTCTTCGTTCCATGGCAGTCCGGCACTGGTCAGTGCATCCCGGTATCCCATAAACCGCTGATAGTCTACTCCCATACAGTTATCCGCCAGAAATGCGATTTGCTGGTGGCCGGACTGTATAAGATAATCTGTAATCTCTCTACCGCCTTTTCTGTCATCGATTCCTACATTTACGTACTCAAAGGGGACATCTTCAAAATAGGCATCGACAAAAACCATGGGCTTTTTCATCTTCTGATTTAACAGTTCCCCATCTTCTTTCTGCATTCCAAGAAGAATGAGACCATCTACATTCCAGCTGGAAACCGAACTGATAATCTCTCCTATATCGCTGGAAACATAAAGCATGGTAAAATATCCCTTAGCACGTACAAACCGTTCCACTGCCCCGATCAGTTCCCCTGCAAAGGGATCTTTTACAAAGTTATCGTACTTATTTTCACTGGCTTTCATTGCCAGTCCGATAATTCCGGACCGGTTTCTGGCCAGATTCCTGGCATTCCTGTTTGGAACATAGTCATACTCTTCAATCAGCTTTTTCACCTTTTCCACCATAACAGGCGATACTTCCCCCTGCTTTCCATGTATGACATTGGAAACGGTGGTCGTGCTGGTACCAAGTAATTCCGCCATTTTCTTAATTGTAATCATACCATGCTCCTTCCTCTGCTTGCAAACCCGCTTAATTTCTCTTATACATTCTATTACGGCTTATTCATTTATGCAAGCAGGAAGGAGAAGAGATGGCTCAGCAGTTTCTGATCCAGTCTGTGCACAGATCCAGCCATATGGCAACATGGTTATCAGCAAACCTGCACTTTGATGGTTCTTCCACTTCTTTTGTGGCCAGAGAGAGACCATGGACCCCGTATGGGAAAAGATGCAGCTCCAGAGGTACATGACACTGCAGCAATGCCTCCGCGAAAAGCACAGAATTCTGTACAGGAACATCGGTATCTGTGACAGTATGCCAGATAAATGCCGGCGGTACCTTGCTGCTTACATGCTCTTCCAAAGAAAACCAGTTCCAGACGCACTCATCATCCGAAAGCATCCGAATGCTTTCCCTATGAGCATATTCCCCCGCTGTTATAACCGGATAGCACAAAATTAATCCATCCGGCTTATGCTCCTGCCAGTTTCCTGCCGGAAAAAGTTCCCGGCTATCCCAATACACTCCAAGTTCAGCTGCTACATGTCCCCCTGCTGAAAAACCGCAGACAAAAATTTTTTGTTTATCTACGCTGATACCTACGGCATTCCTTATACAGCTCACAGCCCAGGCCAAATCATACATTGGCTGAAATCCTAAATTTTCTATATTAACATGGTAATTTAAAATTGCTGCATGGAAACCCTGGCGGTTAAACGCTGCGGCAACCGGTTCTTTCTCCCTGCCGGACAGCCACCTGTACCCACCTCCCGGGCATATAATAACTATGGGAAGGGACTGATCACTCTCAATGAGGAAAAGTTCCAGTTCTGCACCTGCTTCTGATACCAATTTTTCCATTTTATTTATCACTCCATTTTATTATTTAACCAAAGCAGGCAGGGTCAGGCTGATCTCCGGTATATATGTTACCAGCATGAGCACAGCTGCTAATACCGCATACAGCGGAAGCATTGTTTTTGCCAGGCGTTCAAACCTGATTTCCGAAATTGCCGATCCGATAAACAGGGTTCCGCCAACCGGTGGTGTCAGCAAACCAATCCCCAGATTCACAATCAGCAATGCTCCGAAATGAACCGGGCTCATTCCAATAGATGTGACGATAGGAAGCAGAATTGGTGTCGCTATCAGTATAATTGAAGACATATCCATCAGCATACCCAGAAGAACAAGAATTACATTAATAATAAAAAGTACCGCATACGGATTTGTGGATATGTTGAAGATCCCGCCTGTAATGAGCTGTGGAACTTTTAAATAGGCTAAAAGCCAGCCAAATGCAGATGAGGTCGCAACCAGCATTAAAATCATAGCCAGTGTCCGTGTTGCTCTTAAAACCATTTTGGGCAATTCGGTAATGGGTACCTCTCTGTATAATGCAAATGTAACAAAAATGGACCATATAACCGCAACTGCTGCCGATTCTGTCGCCGTTATAATACCGGTACACACACCTACCACCACAATTATAATCGTAATCAGTCCCCAGAATGCTCTTGCAGATGCAACTGCCACCTTCTTTACGGAAAATGCGGCTTCAGTAGGGTAATTTTCTTTTTTCGCTTTTATATAACTATATGCCATAAGTATGAATCCGATCAGTAATCCTGGAATGATTCCTGCCATAAAAAGAGAACCTACGGAAACGCCGCCTGCCACCATTGCAAATATTACCATATTATGACTTGGCGGAATCAGCAGCCCGGTGATGGAGCTTGACATAGTAATATCAGTTGCAAATTCCTTGTTATACCCCTTTTTCTCCATCATGGGAATCATGACGGGTCCCAAAGTTGCCGTACAGGCTGTTGAGGAACCGGATACACAGCCAAACAGCATGGAGGCAACCACGGTTACCATAGCCAGTCCCCCTTTCATCCACCCTACCAGGCTGGATGCCAGATCAACCAGACGCCGGGCAATTCCACCCGTACTCATAATCTCACCCATGAGAATAAAAAACGGAACCGCCATAAGAGAATATCCATTGACACCCTTAACCATATTCTGGGCAATTATATCAGCAGGAATATCGAGATACCAGCAGGTGGCAAAGCAGGACATTCCAACAGAAAAAGCTATGGGAATCCTCAGAATCATCAGACCAAAAAATACGGTTAATAAAATGACAATTGCAATTACCTGTGTTGACATAACAGTTCCCTCCCTCTATCCAGAATTTCAACAATAAAACATATTCCTGCTACAGGAACCGCAGCATACAAAACAGTGGACGGAAGTCCCAGTCCTGTTATTATATTCCTGCTTGCAATATTCAGAAGCGAAGTTCCATAAGCAAACATGGAAACTCCAAGTACTGCCGTAACCCCAAGGCCAAGCCATTCAAGATACCATAAAACTTTTTTACTGACCAGACTGTCCAGCAGTGTCATCTTTAAATGAACATCCTCTGAAATTGCATAGGCTCCGCCCAGAAAAACGAACCACACGCCAAACAGAAGAGCCAGTGTTTCTCCCCATGCAGGTGTATACCGGAACACATATCTGGAGCCTGCGACACCCGCAACAATCACCACCTCCAGCAGGAGCAGCAACATACAGATATTGCACAGGATCCGATTAAATATTTTAAATGCTTTTTCCATTCCTGATTCCTCCTTATTGCATCGCCTTGATCTCATCAATCAAATCCGTATACTCTTTTCCATATTTTTCATATACCGGCTGGACCATCTCCTGCCATTTTGTAATATCCCGGGGCTGGATAACGGGAGTATTGGCTTCCTCCAGCTTTTTCATGATTTCATCGTCCTCCTGCTGTGCCACCTCTTTATTATATTGAGAGGCTTCCAATGCGGCATCCATGATCAGCTGCCTGTCCTCTTCGCTTAATTTCTCAAAAGTCCTTTTGCTCATGACCATAACACTAAGCCCGTAGGTATGACCATCCATCACCATATATGGAGACACTTCATTAAAGGAATTGGAATAGTAACCGGAAAGAGGCTGATCCGCTCCATCCACCACTCCGGTCTGAAGGGAAGTAAACAGCTCACTGTACGAAATAGGGGTTGGATTGGCACCAAAGCACCGGATTGTATCCATCAAAATCGAAGATTCTGCAATTCTTATTTTCATTCCCTTTAAATCTTCCGGTTCCACGGCAGCCTTCTTCGTAGTAAAGAAATTCCTGGCTCCCTCTTCCAAATAGCTAAGTCCAACCATCCCATCCACATTGTCATCAATATCCTTGAGAAGGTCTGAGCCGATCTGGCTGTTTACCACCTTCCACAGATGCTCTCTGCCTGTAAACAAATAGGGAAGAGAAAAGAGATTGAATTTCTCTGCTCCGAAATCCCCGGCTGTATAGGTGGACACCCGGAAGAAATCCAGCGCTCCCATCTGCAAAGTCTGTAACTGTGTTCTTTCATCTCCCAGCTGTCCGGCGGGATAAACCTCCACATAAATACGCCCTTCCGATTTTTCATTGACAATATCCGCAAAGCGGTACCATACCCTGGACATGATATGGGTGGCCGGATTTGTCTCGCCGGCCCTGAGTATAATTTCGGCTTTTGCCGCTTTTTTGCTGTCACCCGTATCCGGCATTTCTGTTGGCTTATGAAAGCTTCCGCATCCTGTCATAAGGATAGAAACTGCGGATATGAAAGACAGAACTGTTAATAATTTTCTATTTTTCATGACATTCCTCCTATGGTTAAACGTTTACTTTAAGCACGTGACAGAATTAAATATAATCCTGCACATTATGTTTCATTAAAATTCCTAAATCTATTTCGTTCTTTGTATACGGACTTTTTAAAATTCTGTGATATACTGCCGCTACAGCTTCACTGACTTGTTTTGCCGGATTTTTCCAGATACAGGCATCTAATATCCCTTCTTCAAAATACGGAATCAACTCCTTAAATGCGTCGCTTCCTATTAGTTTGCCTTCTCTGTTCCATCCAAGCTTTTTCGCTGTCCTGCACATGAAATAAGTTCCAGTGGAGCTGTTGCTGTAGACTCCCGCAGCATCAGGATTCTCCAGAAGAAAAGCATGGACCCTTTCCTCCTGGTCGGGATAATCCATCTGATAAAGAATTTTGAGGCTGATGTTGGAATACTGCTCCATCTCCTCCCTGAACCCCCGTATATTTTCCTGATGTACCTCAGCGTAACGGCTTCCTCCCAATACCAGAACCTTTCCGCTGTCACCTGCGCTCCCAAAAAGCAGAAGACCTGCTGCCAGTTTACCTATTCTGAAATTGTCAGCAGATATAAAATCACTTCGTAAAGAATCAGGGGCGTCAGAATTAACCGTAACAACAGGAATTTTCTTATTGATCAGAATATTAATCTCATCATTCAAATCCGTTCGGTCGAGACAGTTAATAATAACTCCATGCACATCATCTCTAAAAGCCAGCTCCTTAAGAATTTCTTTCTGGCTCCTGCTGGTTATATCTGACGGAAATCTTAAAAACGTAACCTTATAATTCAGATACTCTTTCTCTACCTCAACGACCGCTTTCCACATCCGTTCAAAAAAGAAGCTGTTCGGAGTGTCCAACCCCTGTAAAACTACCGCAATACAAATTTCCGGTCTTTTGAGCACGGAAGCTGCAATATTCGCTGAATATTCCAGTTCTTCCGCCAATTTTAAAATCTCCCTTCTTTTTTCCTCACTGACCCCGGGCTTGTTGTTCAGTGCCTTATGGACCGTCACATAAGACACTCCCGCTCTCTCTGCCAAATCAACAAGTGTCGCTTTTCTTTTCATAATTCCTCCTAGTAAACGTTTACTTGGGAAGATAATAACATAATAGATTTCTAACCACAATATGCATTATGTTAAGTAAATGAAGAGTAAAATTGTGCATTTTTACGTCTGTGTACGGCGAAACCGGCCAGAAGAATAATAACCGCAACATTATGGCACATATAATATCAGACAATTTTTCCTTTAACCACAAAAAGGCAGCCTGCACGGCTGCCTTAAAATGTATTCTCTTTTTTTACCCCCCCAGGGTCACATCCTGTCTGGAGTACCACTCCAGTGCTTTGTAAACATGATCCGTTTTAAAATCCGGCCAGTAATCATCGACTACGTACATATCCGAATAAACGGACTGAACCGGAAGAAAGCCGGAAAGTCTTCTCCTTCCTCCCCACCGGATTATCAAATCCATTCTTGATACATCGGAGGTTTTAAGCTCTGGGCCTATGGTCCCCTCTGACAGTCCCAAGTCCCATTCCCAGCTGTAATTAATCAGGAAGTTGATTTTCATTCCCCCGGTACCGAAACACACCCTTTTGGTGTATGGTTTCAACTCGTCCGGAAACATGGCCGAAGAAGTCTTACCAAGAACCAGAAGCTGTGCATTCTCTTTAGACAGCACCTCCACAGCCTTCACGCAGGCCTTGGAAAATGCTTCCCGCTGTACCGCAGGACGTTTGGTATTATCTGCGGTAAAGCCATAAAAGGTCATTTCTTCCACTCCCAGATCCCTGCAGAGCCGGTAAAGGGTCATACCAGGCGAGATGCCCTTATCATACCCTTCTTCTTTTTTTATGCCGTTGTCCACAGCCCAGCGTCTGTTTCCGTCAGGAATGATTCCGATGTGTTTTGGAATTCTCATTATCTGCCCTCCATGATTGGTTCCCTTTGAGGAAGTCCTGTTAAAATTATAGCCAACTTTTTCAAAGGATATCATGCCCCGCAGAAAATTTTGTAATTTAAAAATTCTGATGCTTATTTCTTAAATTTCTTAAGCTCTGCCGGCATCTTCGGCTGGTGATAGATATACATGCATCTGCTCTGAGATGCCAGCTCCACTGATTTTCTGGCTACCTGTTCCATGAACTTAGCTGCAATATTACTTTTACGTTCCATTCTTTCTACCTCCATTATTATAAAGACATTAAGATAATGCAATTATACAAATTCAGCAGCTTAATAATGACAAGTTGTAAAAATAACGACTCTGCTCGTAATTATTCCCGATTTTGATACTGATGAATCCTCTCTCTGTCATTCTTAACAAAAAGCATGAACAGCACCAGGACCAGACACAACAGTATATTAATAAGATTAAGCAGGGATATAAAGCTTTCCCCCAGAAATGCAGCTCTCCTTTCAAACTGCATTTCACTCCACTCAATGCAATTGGAAATGACAACAGCCGCTATCATATTTATTACATAAATTTTTTTGTTGGATTTCCGATCATCATTTTTTTCCAGGATGAGATGAATTAAATTTGCAATTAAAAACAGGGTGCAGAGAGAAATAATCAAAAGCAGATAGGGTTTCAATTTTGTTACCTCCATAAATGTGATATAATATTTTTAGTGCAATAAGAAAATATTATATTTCCATTGAAAAAATTACATCATGTTGAAATTTCGAGCCTGCAAGTAATTTTTAATATGATCAATTAGACAAAATGCGACAAAAGCTCCTATTTCTCCCTTTTAATTAATGGGAGGTAACATACGATATACATATATACATGTTTCATTTTTGAATAAATAAAGTACACAGTTTTAATGGGGAAGGGTAAGTATGTTAAGAATAGCAATTTGTGATGATGATGTTCTTTTTACAGGAATGTTAGAGAAATTAATAAAGAAAGAAGCTTTGGCAAACGGTATAGAAATTGAAGTCGACGTATTTTTTGACGGTTCCATGCTGACGAAATACGTAAATCTTGGTAACTTATTTGACCTGATCTTTCTTGATATAGAAATGTCACAGGAAAACGGAATTGATGCCGCCCGGCGCATCAGGCAAAAAGATAAGACTGCATTGTTAATTTATATTTCCGGATACGAACAGTATTTAAAAGAATTATTTGAGGTGGAGCCGTTCCGTTTTCTTTCCAAGCCGCTGGATACAGCGAAATTCTCCCGGTATTTTAAAGAAGCGTATGAACGGATTAATGAAAATAACGTCTATTTTCAATTTAATTTTAATAAGGAGATTAAAAAAGTAGCGTTAAAGGATGTGGTCTATTTTGAGAGCCGCAACCGGATTGTATATATTTATTTAAAGGATGGCAGAGAGGAGTTTTTTTACGGAAAGCTCAACGATGTGGAGAAAGAGTTAACCGGAAACAAACAGCGGTACCTGCGGATACACCAGTCTTATCTTGTAAATTATGATTATGTCAGCACCATGAACTTTTCCAGTCTTGTTATTGAAAACGGAGGAAAATCAACCACACTGCAGATCAGCGAAGACAGGCAAAAGAAAATACGCAAGCAATTATGTGATCTGGCCAGCAAGAAAGCGGGGGTAAAATAGTATGAAAGTTCTTTCGTCAGCTGTTGTAAGTCCGTTTCTCTCACTTTTTTATATTTTAGTCATACGTAAGTGCATCAATGCTTTTTTCGTTCCCTCCTGGAAAAAAACTACAACATACATAATCTGGGTGGCCTATTATTTCTTTCAGCTGTTTCTGGGCATTGAAAACGGAATCTCACCAGCACTGACACTTTTATTCAACATGGTGTTTGTCTTTCTTGCAACCAGTATTTCTTATTCGGAAAGCTGGAAAAAATGTGCCTTGTTCTCTTTTTTGATCTGTACGATCTGGATGCTGGTGGAAATTATCATACATATGATCTTAAATATGCTGAATTTAGATGATAAAGCCGGTCTTTCTGGAGCCATTATATCAAAAATCGTAATGCTTGTTTTTGCAATTATTACCGGACACTGTCTCCAGCATAAAAGCACTGGTGATATTTCCTTCCGGTACATGGCGATTTTGCTTATGGTACCTGCAGGAAGTATTTATATTATGCATAACATTTTTCTGATCAGCAGCACTGCTGAGAATGAGCTTCTTTTTTCCTTTATATCAGGAATTTTACTTTTGCTTATTAATTATATTA
>NZ_JBANEW010000079.1:0-582 GCF_049890855.1 Lacrimispora sp. 38-1
CGCAGAAGTTCGGCTATACAGTAAATTACTATATCAAAGGTACCACAACTGCAGTACCAGGTCTTGCGCCACTGACCGGAAATGCACCGGTAGGGGAGTTCACCTGGAGCAATGCGCCGAAGACAGCAACGGGCTATAAACTGGTGACCAGTCCTGCACAGCCGGCGAGCATGACAATTACAGCCGCAGGTCCGAACGAAAAGACTGTGTACTATGAGATTGATAATACGCAGAAGTTCGGCTATACAGTAAACTACTATATCAAAGGTACTACAGCTGCAGTTCCAGGTCTTGCGCCACTGACCGGAAATGCACCGGTAGGGGAGTTCACCTGGAGCAATGCGCCGAAGACAGCAACCGGCTATAAGCTGGTGACCAGTCCAGCACAGCCGGCGAGCATGACAATTACAGCCGCAGGCCCGAATCAGAAGAATGTATACTATGAGATTGATGATATGCAGAAGTTCGGCTATACGGTGAATTACTTTATTAAGGGGACTACAACTGCAGTACCAGGACTTAAGGCACTGACCGGAAATGCACCGGTAGGAACATTTACCTGGAGCAATGCGCCAAAAACAA
>NZ_JBANEW010000080.1:0-12902 GCF_049890855.1 Lacrimispora sp. 38-1
GGTACAATAAAAAGAGATTGACCGGACTGCAGGATTTATGATATAGTAAAACTATCAAAGAAAACAGGAAGTGTGTTTATGTTAATTGTGTCAAATCATGGAGCGTAAATCAGAATCATAATGTGAACAGGAATACCAGGCAGGAAGGCAGTCTTTGCATTCCTTTGTTTTGTGTACTTGTTTAGCCCATGAAGATACAAAACTGACTGACAGGATTTTAGACCTGTAAGACGAGGATTTGTAGTCTTACAGGTCTTTTTTGTGTATCAAAACAGGCCTGGCTGATTGCTCCATGAATCTTTTGGAAACTTGAAAAGACAGAACAGGGAGAATAACATGAATCACACATTTCAAATATTAGAATTTAACCGTATTTTAGAAAGATTAGAAGAACTGGCACTTACAGATGGTGCAAAAGAGCGGATCAGGAATTTAACTCCTGAGTTAAAAGAAGCAGAGGTAAGGAAAAATCTTCGGGACACGACTCAGGCAAGAATGATCCTGGACCGTATGGGGCAGCCTCCGGCAGTCGCCATGAACGGCCTTTTGGCAATTTTTAAAACAGTCACACAGGAAAGTTTTTTAATGCCGGAGGAACTGGAATTCATCGGAACGATGTTAACAGGAGTAAAACGGTATAAGGATTTCTTAAACCGATGCAAATATTTAGAACTGAGTCTGGCCTATTATGAAGAGAACTTAAATCCTTTAGAGGATTTAGCCAGGGAACTTTATGAAAGTATCAGGAACAAACGGGTGGATGACTCGGCCAGCAAGTATTTAAGAAACGTTCGCCAGGACATAGTCCGAATGGAAGAGAAGCTGAGAACAAAGGCTGAGACCATGCTTCGGGGCAATAAAAAGTATTTTTCTGATTCCTATATTACCATCAGAAACGGTAAGGTATGCCTGCCGGTGAAAAAGGAGTATAAGCCGGCGGTGCCAGGCAGTGTCATTGACCAGTCCTCTACCGGTTCCACCCTTTTTATAGAACCATCTGCCATAGCATCCTTGAATGGAGAACTGGAGAATTTAAGAATCGAAGAGGAGAATGAAACAAGGAGAATTCTCTATACCCTTACAGCCCTGGTAGAAGAACAGCTTCCGGTCCTGACAGAGAACATGCAGGTTTTAGAGAAACTGGATTTTCTTTTTGCAAAAGCAAAACTCAGCGCAGATATGAACGGGGTGGAGCCGGAGATTCACACAGAACGGATCATACGTATTGTGGATGGGCGTCATCCGTTTATGAACCCGGACCAGGTGGTTCCTTTAAACTTTGAACTGGGGAAAGACGGCAGAGGAATTGTTATAACAGGACCTAACACAGGAGGTAAGACCGTTTCCATTAAGACAGTAGGCTTATTTTCCATCATGGCCCAGTGCGGACTTCATATACCATGCAAAGAAGGACAGCTCAGCCTGTTTAACCAGGTGCTCTGCGACATCGGGGATGGCCAGAATATTACTGAAAATTTATCCACATTTTCATCCCATATTGTAAATGTACTGAACATCCTTGAAAAGGCAGACAGGGAAAGCCTGGTCATACTGGATGAGCTGGGGTCAGGGACAGATCCGGCAGAAGGCATGGGAATTGCAATCTCCATACTGGAGGAGTTAAGAAGATGCGGATGCTTATTCCTTGCAACCACCCATTATCCGGAAGTGAAAACTTACGCAAAGGAAGCGGAGGGAATCACCAATGCACGCATGGCGTTTGACCGGGAATCCTTAAGGCCTTTATACAGACTGGAAATCGGAGAAGCGGGAGAGAGCTGCGCTCTCTATATAGCAGGGAGGCTGGGAATGCCGGAGCACATGATAAAACGGGCAGAGCGGTATGCTTATGGGAAGCAGGAGACGGAGCCTGAGCCTGACAGAAACCGGGTAGCACAAAAAAGATCTAACGGTCCCAGAATTGAAAAAATAAAGAAGACATCAGATAATCAGATCGCAATGCAGACGAAATTTACCATTGGAGACAGTGTGCTTGTTTTACCGGATAAAAAGGTGGGGATTGTCTGCACCACGGTGAATGATAAAGGAGTGGTCCGGGTTCAGATGCCGGATAAGAAAATCTGGATTAACCACAAACGGCTTAAGCTGTTAGTTGCAGCGGCAGAGCTGTATCCGGAAGATTATGATTTTTCCATTCTGTTTGATACGGTGGAAAACAGAAAGGCGAGACACAAGATGGAAAAGGGGTATCAGGAAGGTCTGGAGATCCGCAGTGCTGCGGATGAGACCCTCCCTGAGTAATGGTTTCAGCATGGTTTTGGGGGATCGCAGTCTTTTTTGCGGTCTTCCTCACAGATTCTGTAAGCGTAAGGCAGTTCAAACGGGTCATCGTTTAGCTCAGCCAGAATAAGCCGGAAAATCTGTACATGACACAATTCATCTGCTATAATCCGGTTTAAGATGGCTTTGATACGGAAGTCATTGATCCACTGGCATTGTAACTGGTATTTTCTGATTGCATCCAGTTCTCCGTTTAAGGAATTGGTTACCAGAGCGCTGATGTTGGTAGGATAACGGTTGCAGGCAGGGCTCCAGTATTTCATGCGGCCGTTCTGCCAGCTCCACAGTCTGGGATCTGCTCCCAGCATAATACAAAGCTCACCGAAAATATTGAGATGGTGCATTTCCACAACGCTGATTCTGTGAAAACATTCTGCAATGTCATAAAAATACCGTTTCGTTATCATGCTGTTGTAAACGTATAAGCTGATTGCGGACATTTCTGAATTACAGGCACCAATGTTGGACAGCATGGCTGTGGCATAAAGTTCATTGGCTGTTACAATTTCAATATCGGGCCAGGGGGATTTGTCGGAAAAAACAAGTGCAGAAAGATCCATTTCTTACCTCCCATAGAGTTGTTCTATTTAAATATATCAGCAGACCGGGGGAGTATGACTGAAATAATCAAAGGAAAAGAAAGGCAGTGATTCCATGAAGGACGAAAGAACGTTTCAAAAGGAACTGGAAGAGTTTGTACCCTTTAACGAACAGGAGGAAGCGGATAAAAGGCTGTTTCTTAAGTGCTTATCGGAAGGAGATCACATTTTCTTCCGGGAAAATGAGGCAGCTCATATCTCTGCTTCCGGCTGGGTGGTGAACCAGACCACGGATCACGTTCTGATGGCATATCATAACATCTATCATTCCTGGGCATGGACCGGCGGCCACGCAGACGGAGAAAAAGATCTTTTGTCCGTTGCCATGCGGGAAGCCAGGGAAGAAACGGGAATTAAGACGGTGACACCGGTAACGGATAAAATATTTTCCATTGAGGTTCTGACCGTGGACGGTCATGAGAAGAATGGAGCTTACGTCTCTTCCCACCTGCATCTGAATGTGACCTACTTATTGAAAGGGGATGACAGAGAACAGATCAGGAACAAGGAAGATGAAAACAGTAAAGTCGGCTGGTTCTCATTAAGGGATTGTCTGGAGGCGGTAAACGAGCCATGGATGAAGGAACGGATCTACAAAAAGCTGATAGAAAAGATGGAAAATCTGAAAATTTAACAGAAAATTGGCAATTATTTTATGATTAGCTGTTTCTATTTTTTTAATTATGATTTATAATAGTGGTATCTGAATGGATGAAGTTTTGCCAAATAAGACAGCGAGGTGTTAGATATGAAAATTGTTTATGCAATCGTCAGTTCCGATGATGGAAACCGGGTGACCGACGTTCTGAATGAACACCAGTTCAGTGTCACAAAACTTGCCACAACAGGCGGTTTCTTAAAAAAAGGCAACTCAACATTAATGATCGGTACCGAAGACGGACAGGTAGAAGAAGTCATCACACTGATCAAGGATACCTGCGGAAAGCGCCAGAAAATTACATGCAACGTTCCTGCACCGAATATCGCGTCAGTATCGGCGGGATATATGATGATGCCCATGACAGTCGAGCTTGGCGGGGCTACCATATTTGTAACAGATGTAGAGCGTTTTGAGAAAATTTGATGTAGTGACAAAGGGATTGCACAGCAATCCCTTTTCGTAACAGGAGGAATGAATATGTCAGAAACCAAACGAGTATTTATCATTGTACTGGACAGTTTTGGAATCGGCGAAGCCCCGGATGCGGCGAAGTTCCACGATGAGGGCAGCAACACCCTTGGAACCATCGCAAAAGCAGAGGAATTTAATACGCCGAATCTGAAAAAACTTGGTATGTTTAATATTGACGGTGTAACAGCCGGTGAGAAAGAGAAAGAACCAGCGGGCTCCTATGGCAGAATGACCGAGCGGTCCCAGGGCAAGGATACCACCATCGGCCACTGGGAGATCGCTGGAATCATTTCAGAGGAGCCCCTTCCCACCTATCCGGAAGGTTTTCCCGATGAGGTCCTTGATGAATTTAAGAAGCAGACAGGAAGAGGAATTCTCTGCAATAAGCCTTATTCCGGCACAGATGTGATCCGGGACTTTGGAAAACAGCATGTGGAGACTGGGGATTTAATTGTTTATACTTCTGCAGACAGCGTATTTCAGATCGCGGCCCATGAGGAAGTGGTTCCGTTGGAAGAACTGTACCGTTACTGCAGGATTGCCAGAGAGATTTTAAAAGGAAAACATGGTGTGGGCAGAGTGATCGCCAGACCATTTACAGGCGAATATCCGGATTATAATAGAACGCCCCACCGCCACGATTTTTCCCTTCTTCCGCCTGAGACTACCATGCTTGACTGCCTGACAGAGGCAGGGCTTGATACCATCGGCGTGGGGAAAATTTACGATATATTTGCAGGAAAGAGTATTCAGAAAACCACATCCATTGTTAACAATACCGATGGAATGATTCAGACCTTAAAAGCGCAGCTGGATGATTTCCATGGACTTTGCTTTGTAAATCTGGTGGATTTTGATATGGTTTACGGTCACCGCAACGATGTAAAGGGCTATGCCAGAGCAGCCACTGAGTTTGACGTCCAGCTTGGACAGTTTATGGAAGCCATGAGGCCGGATGACGTTTTGATTATTACTGCGGATCATGGATGTGATCCGGGAACCCCAAGCACCGATCATTCCAGGGAGTACACCCCCATGCTGATTTACGGACAGGGAATCAAAGCAGGAGTTTCCATTGGGACAAGAGATACTTTTGCTGATATTGCAGCGACGGTACTGGATTTATTCGGATTAAAGGGAGAGATTGCCGGAACCAGCTTTTTAGGTGAAGTGGCAAAATAGGAGGAGTTTGATTGAAGCTTAACGAGACGATGGTCAGGATGCTGACAGAAGAAGCCTGGCGGGCACAAAAAAAGGCTTATGTTCCTTACTCCGGTTTTATGGTAGGTGCGGCACTTCTTGCAAAGAACGGAACCGTTTATCTTGGCTGCAACATCGAGAATGCATCCTTTTCACCTACCAACTGTGCAGAGCGCACTGCATTTTTCAAGGCAGTGTCTGAGGGCGTGACTGAATTTGATGCCATTGCCATTGTAGGAAATAAAAGAGGGGAAAAGGGAGGCATCTGCCCACCCTGCGGAGTCTGCCGTCAGGTGATGGCAGAATTCTGTGACCCGGATGAATTTAAAATAATCCTGGCAGCAGAAGATGAGACCGTTACTTATACATTAAAAGAACTGCTTCCCCTGGGATTTACAAAGAAAGATTTAAATTCCAACTGAAAAATTGAGGGAGGTTTTACGAACTATGAGGATGTATGATTTAATTGCAAAGAAACGTAACGGAGAAATCTTAACAGAGGAAGAAATCCGTTCCATGATAGATGGCTATGTAAAAGGAGAGATCCCGGACTATCAGATGTCTGCCATGCTGATGGCAATTTATTTTAAAGGGATGACTGATACAGAGACGGCCATTCTCACCGATGCAGTGGCTCATTCCGGCGATATGGTTGATTTAACCCCCATTGAGGGGATCAAGGTGGATAAGCATTCCACCGGAGGCGTCGGAGATAAAACCACTCTGGTTGTGGCTCCCATAGTAGCAGCCTGCGGTGTTAAAGTGGCAAAGATGTCAGGAAGGGGACTGGGGCATACAGGCGGTACTGTGGATAAGCTGGAATCCATTCCGGGCATGAGAACAACGCTCACAGAGGAAGAATTCTTTGAAGTTGTCAATACTACCGGATTGTCTGTGATCGGGCAGTCCGGCAATCTGGCACCTGGAGATAAGAAGCTGTATGCACTCAGAGATGTTACGGCAACTGTAGAAAGCATCCCCCTCATCGCAGCCTCCATTATGAGTAAGAAGCTGGCAGCAGGAAGTGACTGTATTCTTCTTGACGTGAAGACCGGAAGCGGTGCGTTTATGAAGACGCTTGAAGACTCTGTCACTCTGGCAGAAAAGATGGTGGCAATCGGAGAGCATGCAGGGAAGAAGACCATGGCTCTTATTACAAACATGGATATTCCCCTGGGCAATTTAATTGGCAACAGCCTGGAAGTGATGGAAGCCGTAGAGACCTTAAAAGGCAGGGGACCAAAGGATTTAACGGAAGTCTGTCTGAATCTGGCATCCGGAATGCTATGGCTTGCAGGTAAGGGAACCCCGGAGGAGTGTATGGCTATGGCGGAGAAGGTCATAGCCGATGGCAGCGCCTTAAACCGCCTGGCAGCCATGGTGAAAGCTCAGGGCGGAGATCCCTCCGTAATTTTAAACCCCTCTCATTTTGCAAAAGCACCTTTTGAACGGGAAGTAAAGGCGGCGAAGAAGGGTTATCTGGTTCATATGAATACAGAACAGTGCGGAATCGCGTCTTCCATGCTGGGGGCAGGAAGAGTTACCAAGGAAAGTCTCATTGATTATACAGCAGGTATTGCGCTGAAGAAAAAGGTGGGGCAGGAAGTGGAGGAAGGCGAGACCATCGCTGTGCTCTACACCTCAAAACCGGAGCTGTTTGATGCTGCAGAGGAGGAATTTGTAAAAGCAGTCACCATTGCAGACGGCAAACCGGAGCCGGAACCTCTTATTTATGCGAGAGTTACCAGAGAAGGCGTGAAAAACCTCATAGGATAGAAAGGATAAAACGATGACCGATTTAGAAATGTTAAGTTATGTAGACCATACCCAGTTAAAGGCTTTTGCCACATGGGAAGATATAAAAGAACTATGTGAGGAGGCTGTGGAATATAAAACTGCGACGGTATGTATTCCCCCCTGCTATATCAGCCGTGTGCACAAGGAATTTCCAACCCTTGCAATCTGTACCGTTGTAGGCTTCCCTCTTGGCTATTCCGTGACAGAATCCAAGGTGCTGGAGACGAAAAAAGCCATTGAAGACGGAGCTTTGGAAGTCGATATGGTAGTAAATATCAGTGATGTGAAGAATGGCGAATACAAAAAGGTTGAGGAAGAGATTGCTAAACTGAAGGAAGCAGCCGGGGATAAGGTTTTAAAGGTTATTATTGAAGCCTGCTATTTAACAGAGGAAGAAAAGATTGCCATGTGCAAGGCTGTTACTGCAGCAGAAGCAGATTATATCAAGACCTCCACAGGATTCGGGACTGGCGGAGCGACTCTGGAGGATATTGAATTATTTAAAAAGCACATCGGACCGCATGTGAAGATTAAAGCGGCCGGAGGAGTCCGGACGCTGGAAGATTTAAGGGCTTATATAGAAGCAGGATGCAGCCGTGTGGGTGCAAGTGCAGCTGTAAAGCTGGCAGCTCAGAATAAATAATAATTTAAGAGGCAAAAGGAATGCCCAAAACTGTCTGACAGTATTAAAAATCAGACAGTTTTGGGCGTTTGTTTTCTGATAAATAGATAAAGTGCACAAATAACGTCCCGGTCATCCTTGGCTATTTTTCACGAAAATGTGTAAAATACCAAAAAACACTGACAAAACACCTCTAAAAGTGTTACACTAGTTATATAGCGTTAAAAGTTTTTTTGTAACAGTGTGTTGGTATTCTGACAGGAGGAATGAATGATGTTTCAGGTAAATGATTTAGTAGTATTCGGCAGCCATGGGATCTGTGAGGTAAAGGAAATCGGGAATCTGCGCATGTACGAGGCGGATGAGGAGAGGACCTATTATACCTTAAAGCCTCTTTATGAGGAGCACCAGAGTGCCGTCTACACGCCTGTGGATAACCGGAAAACAACCATCAGAGCCGCTGCAACCAGGGAGGAAGCAATGGATCTCATTGATCATATCCCCAGTATTGATGTCATCTGGGTAATGGATGAAAGAGAGCGGGAAGGGATTTTTAAAGAGATCATGCTGAAATGCGAATGTACCGGATGGATGCAGATTGTAAAGACACTGTATCTGAAAAAGAGAAAGAGACTTGCAGAGGGAAAAAAGAATACTGCAAAGGATGATTTCTATTTTAATAAGGCAGAGGATTTATTATATGGTGAGCTGGCAGCAGCATTGGAAGTGGATAAAGATGGAATAAAGGATATGGTGATGAGCCGTGTCTTTTCAGATGATGCAAACTAAAAGGACGTCCTCCCACTGTTACTGGGGGGACATCTTTCGTATTATTTGTTTCTAAATTTCTTTGTATGTTTGTTTATGTTATTATTTGAAGTACCCTGATAGTAAGGCACAAATAAGAGTTTGTGTTTAACTATCAGGGTACTTTTTGTTTCTCTTGCTGCAATCTGTGGAATATCTTATTTATAGTACATAACATGGTTACGGATGTTTGAATCTGTACAATTTGCAGGGGTAGGTGGTGATACCGGTCCTCCATCTCTGTAAATGCTTTGTCTTGACGATTCAGGCAAATAAAAATAGCGGTCAATGCACATTGTTGGGTTATTTTTGACATTCCTATCATATAATATTACAAAAAATGTTTTTTAGAACATTACCAGATTGGAAAAATGCCGTTTCATATACTTATTCCGGAGTGCGGCATTTTATCCTTATTTTGGAAAAAATTATGAGAGGAGAGATGTGTATGTATGAAAAAAAGAAAAAGATCTAGGATACCGTCGAGGAAATTATACTGTATTCAAAAACGATTTCTGGCGTTTCTGCTTGCAGCGGTCATGATACTGACCAATGTTGGTGCAGACATGAACCAGGTGTTTGCAGCCAGTTCATCGGAGTCCGTTACTTTTTCAATGAGCGGTTCCCAGCTAATTAAAGCAATTGAAGATGGGATTGCAAATGGAGATGAGGTGACAGCAGAGGATCTTGATTTCACGAATGGAAAGATTGCTGAATTTAAGAAGCTTTTCTTTGGAGAGGGTAAGATCTACGAAGCGTTTCCTGAACCCCAGGGCGAAAGCATGGATGCAGAATTGCGTGTGTTTGTTCGTGTGCCGGAAAATGCTGACGACATGTATATGGTAACCGGCGATGAGGAGATTATTTTTTTATACGTAAATAACGGAGAAAATACCATTAGCTGTACCACTGAAATTACCAGGATGGATGACGGTGCAGAAAAGGTTAAAAGGACCAGCCGCATTACGGTAAGGAGTTATGAAGCAGCATACGGTGATGAGAAAGTAGATGTTGTTTCCAAGCCAGCAGAAACAACAGTGCCTGAAGAGACAAAGAAACTGGAGACAGAGAAAGCAACAGTTCCTGCCGGGACTGAGAATCCAGTTGAAACTGCGCCTCCCCAGGAAACCACATCAGAACCTGAGGAAACCCAGGCAGAACTGCCAGAAGAGACTGCAGCCGCTCCGGAAGAAAGCCAGACAGAGGTTCCGGCAGAGGAAACGGCTCAGGAGGCAATTGAGTCTGAGGAGATTCCCGTTCCTGAGGCTGAAACTTCCGAGCCAGTGGCCTCCATTATTCGCCACAATGCACCGGTGGTTGCTGCCAATGAGAATGGTTATGTAACGGAAACAGCAGAAGCAGAAGTCGATGAAGAGACAGCTGCCGCTGAGCCGGAAAATGAGGAAAAGTCAAAGGAGACTGGGGCTTTAGAAACGGAAAAGGAAACCGTGGCTGAAACCACACAGGCTGAAACCACACAGGCTGAAACCACACAGGCTGAAACCACACAGGCTGAAACAACGCAGGCTGAAACCGTGCAGGCTGAAACCACACAGGCTGAAACCACGCAGGCGGAAACCACACAAGCGGAAACCACGCAGGCGGAAACCACACAGGTTGAAACCACACAGGCCGAAACAACGCAGGCTCCTGTAGACAAGAAATCGGCAGAGACAGTTTCTGGAGTGGCTTCCCCATCGGAGATTAAGCCGGCGGCAGAGACGCCCAAATCAGAAACCGGGACTTCTGCAGCAGGAACAGCCGATTTGGTAGGAATGGGATATTGCTCTACAGCCAAGGCTTATACGGTTACAATTAATCAATTAAAAGCTTTTGAGGACTATGATGGATATAAGATTTCGTATACAGTTTATCCTGAAGCCAGTGCCCGTATCATTGAAGGACCAAGGGGTGTTGAGGAAGGTCAGGAATTGACCTTTGGCGTTAAGAATCAGATTGGATATGCGATTGAGAGTGTGACGGCTAATACACAAACACTTAATCCTGATTCTGTGACAGATAATAATGATGGTTCGCAGACCAGCTGGTATTCTGTTCCAGAGATTTATGAAGATCATGAAGTTGAAGTCTTTATGACGGAGACTGGAGAACATCCTGAATTCTCATCCGAGCTTGCTATGAAGGATGGCACTGTTATTCGTTTATATGCACCTGAAGGAGTTTTACCAAAAGGCGTAAAAGCAACAGCAAGCGTTGTTACCGGCATCGGGGATGCAGTTAAAGAAAAGGTTGAGGCTGAGGCAGCAGCGAAAGGAGAGGATAAAGAAGTAATTGGTTCTTTATCTTATAACATTGATCTTCTTGACTACAACGGCAACAAGCTGGATAACCAAATTTGGAATGGCGCTGTACAGGTGACGTTTTCAGGGACTCCAATGGAGGAGCACAGTAAGGAAGCTGATACGGTTGAGGTGGTATATGTTGCCACGACGAAAGAAGAGGAACCACAGGCAGATGTATCAGCTTCGGATGTGACTTATGTGGAGCCTGTCTCAGAAGAATTGAATATAGAGAAAAGTAAAAGCATTCATGAGATTACGTTTGAGGCAGAGCATTTTTCAACTTATACAATCGTTTTTTATAATTTTTTTGGAAATAAACTTGTTCCATTAAATATTGTAAAATACGACAATGGAGTGGCGGAACCTATCGGAACAGATGCTAAGCGTTATGCAGCTTTTGATAGTAATAGACCTGTATCTATTAAAGACATTGCACCTGACGTAAGTGGATACACATTTGAAAAAGCTACAATCGGAAGTAATTACGTAAGTGGTGACGTGATTCAGGATCTCAAAAATGAAGCTGATTTTTTGTGGAATACTTTAAAGTATAAAACTTCATCATCTGGTTGGATAGATGTGGATGAAAACAATATTTATTTATGGTATATGGAGGCTGGTATAACAGTCCAGTTTAATGCCAATGGGGGTCAGGGAACAGTCTCTTCACAAAATGTAAAACCCGGAGATTCTATTGAATTACCTGATGGCAGCGGCCTTAAGAAAGCTGATTACCAATTTATAGGCTGGAGCGAATCTCCAGACGGAGGTAAAATTACTGCTAAAGGTAATGCAGGATATAATGAAGTTTATACAGACACATTTACAATAAATGCCAGCGAAACAGCTAAAACCAAAACTTTATATGCGGTTTGGGCACAAACAGGAGGGAACGCGACTGGACGATTATGGGTAGCGGTTTTAAATGATGGCGGCGATTTGCCGGCAGAGCCAAGAAACCAGACTAGTCGCAGCTATGAGTTTATTTATAAAGATAACTGGCAATCTTACAAAACCATAGGATCAGGTGATAATCTATTAAATTATATCAACCCTTTAATAACAGTAACTGGAAAAGATAATGTACAGGCAAATTTAAAAAGTAAGTTCTACCAGGTTACTGCTAAATGGGAAGCAAATAATCTAAAAGATAATGAGTATATTGAATGGTATGTTATTAAATATGAGTCAGCAGCTTGTGGAACGGAAGGATGGCATGTGGATGGCATCATTAGAAATAATGAGAGCTATTATGTTGACTATGATGGAAATGGTAATACTGGCGGATTAACTCCGGATGGTCAGGGGTACGATCTGGATGAAAATGTTACGGTAGCTAAAGCAGGCGGGTATGAAAGCGGTACATGGCTTCCATTAAAGAAAGATGGATACGTATTTAATGGTTGGAATACCCGGTCTGATGGAAGCGGTGTAGCTTTTAACGAAGGAGGCTCATTCAGGCTTACAGAGGAATTTATTGCTGCGAATCATTCCGGGACGGCGAACACAGTAACTTTATATGCACAATGGAGGTTAAAAAACAGTGTTCAGATTAAGTTCCAGGCAGTAGGAGGAGGTAAAGTATCTCCCGCGAATGAATATTTAAATCCAGACATTGGAGTTTCTAAAGGGGCTGCAGCAACTGCAAACACGGGATATAAGCTTAGCGGTTGGTATAGTGATGCAGCCTGCACTGTTCCAGTATCTACTGCTGATAAATTTGCACCAGCACGTCCAGCTGATGGCTGGGAAGACGGTACAACTTTCTATGCTAAGTTTGTAGTAGATGATGCTCAGAAGTTCGGGTATACAGTGAATTATTATATCAAGGGTACCACAGCTGCGGTACCAGGTCTTGAGTCACTGACAGGAAGTGCACCGATAGGGGAGTTTACCTGGAGCAATGTACCCAAAACAACAACCGGCTATAAGCTGGTGACCAGTCCTGCACAGCCGGCGAGTATGACAATCACAGCAGCAGGTCCGAACGAAAAGACAGTGTTTTATGAAGTAGATGGTACGCAGAAGTTTGACTATACAGTAAACTATTATATCAAAGGTACCACAGCTGCGGTACCGGGCCTTGCGTCACTGACTGGAAGTGCGCCGGTAGGAATATTTACCTGGAGCAATATACTCAA
>NZ_JBANEW010000081.1:0-320 GCF_049890855.1 Lacrimispora sp. 38-1
AATCTCACATTATTCCTGATTAAAAGCGTACAAAACTTTTCTATGACGGTGATTTAGACGGCGTTCTTTTCCTTTACTCATACACTTTGTTTTGCCAGTCAGACCCCTTGTCTGGGAGAAGAAAAAGAGTTTTCTCTTCTAAATTATGACGTGAATTATGACGGCGCTCTTCTTTTTACAGTCAAAATCTAAAGATAATTATTTCGTCAATTAATTTAGTTTATATTTTAATATGTTTAATTTATAGAATTACATCCTAATTTGACAAACAATATGTTTGCGATGTATAATATATATTGTCAAAAAATACATATTTTTGT
>NZ_JBANEW010000082.1:0-1391 GCF_049890855.1 Lacrimispora sp. 38-1
TGTGTCTTACACCTTAGAAATCCGTATTTTTACTGAGATATTGATTCTCTCTGACGGGGGTTATGACGGCGAATTGTCCGTGTTCCATGCTGGCCATATGCATATTGTTAAAGCGGTCAATTGCAATCTTTTTTTGTTCCATCAAAGAATGGGCATAAATATTCATGGTAATGGAGACATTAGAGTGCCCCAGTATATCACTGATTGTTTTAATATCTACACTTAATTCCAATGCCCGGGTAGCAAATGTATGACGAATCGCATGAAATTTACGATCCGGGACTCCTGCCTTATTAAGTATTTTTTTATATAACTTCTGAAATGCTCTTGGATCAATGGGAATTTCACTGCTGGTCATAAAATAGCAATTATCTTTTCCTGAAAGTTCATAATATTCTTTCAGAATAATAATCAAAAATGATGGCAGAGGAATCTTTCTTGAAGAGGTACGGCTTTTAGGAGTACCAATCAGCAGTATGGTTTTATTATCATCATCAGAAAAATTCTTTGTGCGTGAAACAGTACGGTTGATAAACAATGTTCCGTTTTCAAAATCAAAATCGCACCATTTTAAAGCACAAAGTTCTCCCAGACGTATTCCCGAGTAAAAGCACAGGACAATGCCAAGCGTTCGTTTGTCAGGGCAGCTTAAAACTGCTTTTTCAATCAGACATTGTTCTTTCATTGTGAACACTTGTACTTCATTTTGCTCCGTTCTTGGGAATTTTACTTGATTTAGTATTATAAGTGAATCAGGAGTGTTGTTTAATATCTCTCTGAGGGCAGTTTTATAAACTGCCAGTATTTTTCTTTTATAAGATTGGGAAATAGAGTTGTCATCATGCATGAATTTTACGAATTCTAAAACTGAATTTACTGTTATTTGATAATCATCCCTGCTTATATAAAAAGGGATGATATATTTTTTTATGCAATGGTAATAGCTTTCGAACGTTGACGGTTTTACCCTTTTTGAAAGATCGCTGTCCAACCATGATTCAAAAAGATAAGAAGCATTCACAAGAGCTTTAACTTCTTTTTTCATAATGCTTTTTCCGTTCTCCTGATAAGATTTCATTCTTTCTTTTACTTCACGATAGCTTTTTCCATAGAAATACTGATATTTGCCGTCAGTTTTTAATTGTCTGCCTTCCCAACGGCCATCTTTGCGTTTATAAATGTTTTCTCCTCTGCGAGGCATACTGATATTACTCCTTTTCGGTGACGTGTTTTTTGACGGCGAATAGTTCATTATTCGACCAAAATGCTTTGATTTCTTCGTTAAAGATTATGTAAATTCAATTTTCAGTGTTGATTTTGTTTGTATTGACAAACAATAATGTGATATTATATAATGGTTCTTGTCGAAATTAGTCTGAAAATGGTGGCGT